>JAJYAC010000107.1 GCA_021779735.1 Actinomycetes bacterium | reverse complement strand
ACGTAGCCTTCACGCAGTTCGCCCATGTAGAGCTCGTCGCGCGCCTGGGCGCAGTCGTGCACGTCGAGACCGAGCATGTGGCTCACGCCGTGGAGCGTGTAGCGACGGTGCAGCTGGCGGGTGGGTTGCAGGGAAACCTCGGCCGGGTCGCTCAAGATGCCCAACCGGTGCAGGCCCTCGGTGAGGACCTTCATCGCCGCTTCGTGAGGCGCGCGGAAGTTTGCGCCGGGCCTGACCGCGGCGATGCCGGCCTCTTGGGCGGCGAGCACGAGGTCGTAGATGCGCCGCTGGGCGGGGCTGAATGTCCCGTTGATCGGCATCGTGCGCGTCACGTCGGCGGTGTAGAGGTGGTGGCACTCCACGCCGGCGTCGAGCAAGAGAAGGTCGCCCGCGTTCACCGCACCATCGTTGGTCATCCAGTGCAGGATCGTCGCGTGGGCGCCGGCCGCGGCAATGGTGCCATAGCCCACGTCGTTGCCCTCGACGCGCGCGCGCAGGTTAAAGACACCCTCGATGACGCGTTCGCCTCGCCCCTGGGCGGCGGGCAGAGCGCGCACCACGTCCTCGAAGCCGCTCACCGTGTGCGCGATGGCGACTTCGAGCTGGGCGACTTCGAAGTCGTCCTTTACGAGACGCATCTCGGCGAGCACGACGCCGATACGAGCGTCGTCCTCGTGAGGGGCCACCAGCGAGTCGACCCAGGCGTCGACGCTCCGGTGGGTGAGGATGCTCGTGGAAGAGAGGTCGACGAGGTCCTTCTCCAACTGGTCCAGGGGCGCGGCCTCGATGTCGTAGTAGGCGCCGGCCTCCTCGGGCCCGCGACGCGGCCCCACCCACAACTCGCCGTAGCGCGCGTCGGTGATGAACTCGTGGGTGCGCTGGTCGCGTCTCGCCGCGACGTAGAGGGTCGCGCGCGATCCTCCGGCGATCGGTGTGATGACGAGGACACCGTCGGGCTCGTCATCGCCGGTCAGGTAGTAGTAGTCGGTGTCGGGTCGAAAACGGTAGTCGGTGTCGTTGGCGCGCACCTTGAGATTGCCCGCCGGGATGACGAGGGTCGAGCCGGCGAACGTCGCGGCGAGTGTCTCGCGTCGACGTCGAGAGTGGGCGGCCGCGACGTGCTCGTCGCGCGAGGGGGCGACCTCGTCCCAGTTGCTCGTCAGGTGCTCGAGGAACGCGCGGGGCATGGCGGGGCGATGCGCCCCAATCCACACCCAGTTCTCGCTCAGGGGATTCTCAGCGTTGACGTCGGGTTCGAGAGAGTCGCTCACAAGGGCCAATGTAGTGCGCGACGCCTCGAACGGACCTGGGCGAGCGTGTAAGAAGGGTGAAGCGTCGGACAGGGAGGTGACATGGGTCATCGCAGGGAGCACGCCTTTCGCGTGCTGGCCCAGCGAGTCACGCCCGAAGTCGGAAGCTACCTGCGCCGTCGGCTCTACCCACTGCCCTACTCGGACCTCGACGACCTAGTCGAGGAGGTGCTGATCGTCCTGTGGCGACGATTCGACGACGTGCCGGCGGGCGCCGAAGTGGCCTGGTCGATTGGCGTGGCGCGCAACGTCTTGCGTAACGCGCAACGCAGCGCTCGTCGCGCGGCCGCGCACGCGCCGCGTCCCGTCGCCGTGCTGGACCACTCCGCGGAGGATCGCGTCGTCGCCGACGAGAGCGTGCGAGCGGCGCTCGCGGCGCTCTCTGAGGAGGATCGCGAGCTCCTGACCCTGCACGCGTGGGACGGACTGGGCCCCCGCGAGCTCGCCGCGACCCTCAAGATCAGCGAGAACGCGGTGGCGGTGCGACTGAGCCGGGCGCGCGCGCGATTCGAGGCCCAGATGAACGCGGTGACATCGTGGTGAAAGTTTTGCGCTGCGCCGACATGAAGAGGTCGTGGTGAAGATGACGTCGTTCGAGCGCTTGGTGGCGAGCGATCCCGCGCGCGATGCGCCCTACGAGACGCGCGAGCTCGACGCGATGCTCGCGCGCGTCGTGTCGACGGCCTACCCGCACGTGACCTCGTGGCGAGCGTTCAAGGCGCGCGTCCTCGCGGCCCTTGGCGCGTCGGGCGCTGTCATGGCCGTGGCCATCAGCCTCATCGCGGGAGCCGGGCCGTCACTCGCACCCCTGAGCTTTGCCGCCGCGCCCATCGTTCCCTCGGCGGCGACGAACATGTCGACGCTCGAAATCACGTCAACAGGGGTGGCGAACGCTCCGACTCGCTACGTCGCCTCGACGCTGTCAGCTCAGGCGCCCTCGCTCGCGGCCTATGGCGTCAGTGCGCCGGCCGAGGGGCCACGAGTCTTTGCCCTTGTCGCGCGCGCCCTCGCGCGGCGGGTCGGTCCGGTCAGCCGGGGCGCGACGCGCTCCGGGGGCGGCACCACGTGGACAGCGCGTGGAGAGGCGTTCTCGTCGCTCACCCTCGAGCGCGTGGGTGGTGTTGACTTCTGGAACTTCTCGTTTCCTCCGAACACGCTCGTCGCGGGTGGAACCTACGGACCCAGTCGAAGTTCGCTCGAGCGCCGCGCACTTGACGTCGTCAACCA
>JAJYAC010000106.1 GCA_021779735.1 Actinomycetes bacterium | reverse complement strand
GGTATGGCCACCAAATTCCCCACTCAAATCATTTGGTCAACGATTTCACCCCCTTCCCGCTGGACGCGTCTTGTAGACGAATGGACTCGCCCGATGTCTGCACCACGTGGGCGTGGTGCAAGAGCCGGTCGACGAGAGCGGTGGCGAGACTGGCGGGCATTAACTCGTCGAAGCCCGACGGGTGCAGGTTCGAACTGATCGCCACGGACCGGCGCTCGTAGGCGGCGTCGATGACGCGGTAGAAGCCCTCGGCGGCGTCGTCGCTGATGGGCAGCAGGCCGATGTCGTCGATGACGATGACGTCAGCGCGCAGCACGGGCGCCAGAGCCTTGACGACCGTGTCGTCGAGACGATGTCGACGCACCAGCAGTCCGAGGTCTTCGATGTTGAACCACGTGACGCTGAGTCCGGCCTCGATAGCGCTATGACCGAGGGCCTCGAGCAAGTGGCTCTTGCCCGTGCCCGATGGCCCACACACCACGAGGTTCTCGTGACGACCCACCCACTCCAGGCTCGCCAGGGCTCGCTGGGTCGCCGCGTTCACCGTGGAGCGCTGCGGGTCCCACGCGTCAAACGTCTTGCCCGTGGGAAAGCCCGCGCGACGCCGCCTGGTGTCTCTCATCGAGCGTCGCCGCCCGTCAACCTCGGCTTCTAAGAGCACGCGCAACACCTCGGCCGGGTCCCAGCGTTGGGCCTTCGCGGTGGCGAGGACGTCGCTCGCCGCCTGTCGCAGGTAGGGCAGGCGCAGTCGGCGAGCGAGCTCGGTCACCTCTGAGCAGGGGGTCGTCTCGCTCACTGTTCACCCCCGAGACGGGCCCACCCACCGGTGCCGGGTTGCAGTGAATGGCTCTCGCCCACGCGCCGGCGAGGGCGGCGGGTCTCGAGCACCGAGAGAAGGTCACCCGGCGCGAAGCGCCCCTCGAGGGCGCACAGCCCGAGGGCCTCGTCGAGCAATTCACGCTCACAGCGCCGCGACAACGCCACCGCTTCCTCGAGACGCTGGTTCAGGTGGCGCACGCCCGTCGCGGCCATCTCACTGAGGTAGCGCGTGGCACCTTCGCCGAGGGCGAGGAACTCGGTCTCAAGGGCGTTCGTGGCCTTTGGCGCGCGTTCGGGCCCACTGGGTCGATCGGGGTAGTGATCATCCACCACGGTGATCTGACCTTTCGTCGTGGCCCGGTGACGCGCCACCACGCGCGGTCCCTCGTCCTTCAGGGCCGTGATCACGACGTCGTCGCCCTCGCGTCGCACGTAGACGACCTCCTCGCAGAGCTGGTAGGGCACCGAGTAGCGAGCACCCTCGAAGGAGACGAGCGAGCTCCAGCTCACCGACCTCGTCTGACCGATGGCCACGCTGTAGGGGTGCTGGGGCAGTGCGTGCAGGTGTTCGCGCTCGCGCCCCAGTCGATCGCGGGGGCGCTCGTTCGTCTCGCGGTGCACGCGAGAGTTAAAGCGTTCACTCGCTTGCTCACACGCCTGCTCGAGTTCGGCGAAACTCGAGTACTCGGCAACCAGGTTGTCCGGGCGGGGCAACACGTCGGCCTTGGCGAGCTTCACCGAGGATTCCGAGCCACCCTTGGACTCGGGGTCGGCCACGACGCAGGTGTGGATGGCCACGCCGTAGTAGTGGGCGAGACCGAGCATCTCGCGGTTGCGCACCGCCAGTCCCGCCACGTGGCGGGTCGTGACGGTGCGCTCGTTGTCGGTCAACAAGTAGGTGGGCACGCCACCCAAGAGGCGAAAGCTCCGGTCGAGGGCACCGAACACCGAGTTGAGCGTGCGGTCGTGCAGGGCGATGATGACGCGGTATCGACTCCAGGCCAGCCAGGCGCAAAACAGCGTGGTGGGACGATCTTGCACCCGTGGCCCGTCGCCGTAGTCGAACTGCAGCCACATGCCGGGTTCGGTGATCCAGGGCTTGTAGATCCGGTGCATCGAGCGCTCGTGGGCAGCCTTGAGATTGGCCACCACGCGACGCGTCGTGCGCTCGGAGCCCTCAAAGCCCATTGCGAGCAACTTGCGGTGCACCACGTCGGCGCGAACGGCGCCGCCGGAACGCTGCACCCATTCAGCGATCTTGTCCGCGAAGGGATCACTGATCGTTGGCCTGGCAAAAGTGCTGGTGGGATCGAGTCCGGCGATGCGAGCGGCCACGTAACGGCGCACCGTGTGGTGATCGACACCGCACAGAAGGGCGGCGGAGCGATAGGACTGAGTGAGGTCATAGGCCTCGAGTATTTCCATGACGTCTTCCTTTGACAACATTGGGTGCTCCTCCTCGGGTTCGTGAACAGGTGTCACTGCCACGATTCCCGAGGAGGGGCTTTTGAAGTGGGATGTGTCCACAGCGACGCGCGCGGACGTGCTCGCTGTCGAGTGGGGAATTAGGTGGCCGTGCCCGGGGAACTCTCGTGACCGTCCCTGGGGAGAACTACTGGCCGCCTATGGGGAGTTTCTCATGGCCGCTGTCAATCGAACCTTTGGCGAGCACTGACGGGACTGCTGAGCGAAGAGAAACAGTCCTAAGGAACGGCGGATCGAACTAGCAATTCTCCTTCGG
>JAJYAC010000010.1 GCA_021779735.1 Actinomycetes bacterium | reverse complement strand
GTAAGCAGATGCCCGACATCGACATGGACTTCGACGAGCGCTACCGCGGCGACATGATCCGCTACGCCGCCGAGCGCTACGGCAGCGACCACGTCGCCCAGATCGTGACGTTTTCCACGATCAAGGCGCGCGCCGCCGTGCGCGACGCGGCGCGCGTGTTGGGATATCCGCCCCAGCTCGGCGACAAGATCGCCAAGGCCATGCCGCCACTGGTGATGGGCCAGGACCTGCCGCTCGACGCGTGCTTTAGCCCGATGCCGGGTTACGAGGGACGCTACGCGGAGGCCGGGGAGTTGCGCGCGCTCTACAGCGCCGACCCCGAGGTGACCCACGTCATTGACGTCGCCAAGGGATTCGTCGACAAGCGTCGCCAGGACGGGATTCACGCCGCCGCGGTGGTGATCACCAAGGAGCCGGTGCTCGAGTACGTGCCCGTGCAGCGCAAGGCCGGGCCGAATGGCTCGATTGACGACGCGCCGATCGTCACCCAGTACGAGGCGACGGCCATCGAGAAGCTCGGGCTCTTGAAGATGGACTTCTTGGGATTGCGCAACCTCGCGATCATCGAGCGGTCCCTCGAGCACATACGTCGTCGCCACGGGATCGAGGTCGACATCGACCACGTTCCCCTCGATGACCCGAAGGTCTTCGCCATGCTCCAACGAGGCGACTCCATCGGCATCTTCCAGCTCGAGGGCGACAAGATGCGCCAGCTCATGCGGCGACTGGCGCCGACGAGCTTCGATGACATCGCGGCTCTCGTGGCGCTCTATCGCCCGGGCCCACTGAGTGAGAACGTTCACAACGACTACGCCGACCGCAAGAACGCCCGGCAGGAGGTCAGTTTCGACCACCCGGATCTCAAGGAGATCCTCGGCGAAACCTACGGGCTGATGATCTACCAAGAGGACATCATGCGCGTCGCGACCAAGGTGGCGGGATTTTCGATGACCGAGGCCGATGACTTGCGCAAGGCCTGCTCAAAGAAGATTCGCGAGATGATTCAGGCTCAGCGCACGAAGTTCGTCGAGGGCGCGGAGCGCGAGGGGTACGGCCAACGGCTGGGCGAGGCCATCTTCAACAAGATCGAGCCCTTCGCCGACTACGCGTTCAACAAGAGCCACGCCTACGGGTACGCGCTCATTGCCTACCAGAACGCGTGGCTCAAAGCGAACTACCCGGTGGAGTACATGGCGGCACTCCTGACGTCGTTTCGCGACGACAAGGACAAGGCCGCGATCTATCTCAACGAGGCTCGTCAGATGGGTATCACGGTGGGCGTGCCCGACGTCAACCACTCCGACGCCGACTACGCGCCCAGCCCGACGCACGACCTGACGATTCTCTTCGGCCTCGCCGCGGTGCGCAACGTGGGTGAGTCACTCGTGGAACGCATCGTCACCGAGCGCGAGGCGGGCGGCGCCTTCGAGTCGATCTACGACTTCGTGCGCCGCGTCGACCCGGTCGTGTTGAACCGACGAACGATGGAGTCGCTCATCAAGGCGGGCGCCTTTGACGGGTTGGGCCTCGCTCGCCAGGGGCTGCTGCTCAAGATCGACGAGATCGTCGAGGTGACCAGCGCCCGCCGGCGCGACCTCGCCCTGGGGATCTCGACGCTGTTCGCCTTTGGCGACGGCGACGGGCGCGACGATTGGGAGGGCACGAAGATTCCCATTGCGGATCTCGAGTTCGACTTGTCGGTCAAGCTGAATTTTGAGCGCGAAATGCTCGGGACCTTCATCTCCGACCATCCCCTCTACGCCGTCGAGGCGGCGCTCGCGGCCAAGACCGACGGCACGATCGTCTCGGTGCGCGAGCGCGCCGAGGACCTCGCGCGCGCCGGGCGTCCCGTGACCGTCGGGGGACTGCTCGCCGAGGTGCAGATCCGCACGACCAAGGCGGGTCAGCAGTACGCGCGCGTCGTCCTCGAAGACCTCGGGGGTTCGATGGAGATCATCTTCTCCGCTCGCAAGTTTGAAGAGTGCAGTGGCTTTCTCGCCAAGGACAACGTCGTGCTGATCAAGGGGCGACTCGATCACCGTGACGAGGAGGTGCGATTCAGCGCCCTCGAGGTCAGCCAGCTGCGCGCGAGCCAGGTCGACGAGGAGCTGCGCCTGCTCTTGCGCCCCGAGGACTTGACCGCCGCAACGATCGCCACCTTGCGAGAGATTCTCGTTCGCTACCCGGGCCCCTCTCCGGTCATTGTCGAGGCGGGGAACTCGGGAAAGGCCTTCAAATTGGGCCCGGAATTCAATGTCAACATCGCGGGGGTGGTGGGAGACCTGCGCAGCGAATTCGGCCGAAATGTGATCCGGGCCTAAGACAGATTGTGCCGGTCACTTCGTCCCGTAGAATGGTGACCTATGGCAATGACCGTCACCACGAAGGACACGACCGCCCTGAGCGACGCGGAACTCGCCGAGATGGCCGATCTGTGCGTCGATCGCGAACCGAACTTTGACATTGGCTTCCTCTCCAAGCAACGTGAAGAGTGGGTCCTCGTCACCTTCGCCCGCGAGGGGAGCAAGTTGCGTGGCTACTCCTTTGGGACCCTCGAACGCATTGGTGGCACGCCGTCGTTGCTGTTGGGGCTTCTGCTCGTCGAGCGCAACGCCAAGGCTGACCAGACGCTGCGGGCGATCCTGCACGATCAGTTTCGCCGCGCCCTGCTCGCCTTTCCCGACGAGGACGTCTTGTTGGGCGCGCGTCTGACGAGCCCCGACGGTTTTCGCGCCTTCGCGGGCCTCGAGGAGATCGTGCCGCGTAGGGGATATCGCCCGACGGGTGAAGATCGCGCGTGGGGTCGACGCCTCGCCAAGCGCTTCGGCGCGGAGAAGGCCATCGACGACCAGACGTTCGTGATGACCCTGCCGGCTGGACCAGTGGGTTGCCTGGACTACGTGGCGTCCAAGGGGGCCATCCCCGAGGGCGCCGAGGACTTCTTTGTCAATCTCGAGCCGCACCGGGGTCAGCGCCTCGTCGTCTTTGGTTGGGCGATGGCCGAGGCCCTCGCCTCGGGCAAGTTGCCGCGCTAGCCGCGCGGCAGGAGTCCAGTGCAGCTCTTGTAGCAGTGCCCGTCGATGGGCTGAGACAGGGTCGTCAAGACGTACGTGGGGCGAAATCCCAGCGCCGTGGCGAGGTCCTTGCCCGCGAGCGAGGTGCGCCGGGTCGCCTCCATCGTGCGAATCGCGTGGGTGTCCTCACAGAGCAGCCACACGTCGTCGCCGAACCAACCGAAACGCACCCACGTTGATCCATCCTCAATTCGTCTCAGGAGTTGGGGCCCGCGATCCGCGGCGATCAGCGCGACGCTGGGGCGCTCGCCTCGAAATTCCCAGTACGGTGCGCTGGGTCCTCGAAAGCCAAAGAGAGGGCCGTCGGCGGGGGTGGCGAGCTCTTCGAGCCACTTGCGCACCCGTCGACCGTGATAGGCCCCCAGGCGACGCGGTAGGTCGGCGAGCGTGACGGCTTCGGGCTGGGCGAGATCGGTGCGCTCGACGTCCTCGGCCAACTGACCTTCGACGACGTCAAAGGCCACGAGGTCGGTCTCGAGGTCTTCGGGCCAGGGGATGCGCCAGCGCACGATGGTCTGCGAGGACAGGTCCACGACGGTGGTCGACTCGTTGGTGGACCCCAGCACCAGGCCGAACATGGTCGAGCCCGGGGTGAGATCGACCGTGGGGTACTGGGCCGTGCGCTCGACCAGCTGGCGAATCGCCCGGGCCGCCGGGTCGCGCGAGAAGAAAGCCATCAGTCGCTCAACGCGGCCAACTGCGTCGACAGTGTCGCGACGTCGCGCGCTGGCAGTTGGCACGCCCCCGCGCGACAGACGTAGGCCACGCCGTCTTCGCGGCCCGCGGTCAGGGGCGAGTGGGAGCCGGTGATGAGGACGCTGCGGGGCACGACACTCAATCGTACGTGCTCAGCGAGCGCGCCCCGTGGGCCGGGAACGACGATCTCAATCCCCTCGAGGGCGAAGCCGGCAGCCGACACCAGTGACGCGACGGCTCGAGGGTGCTGGGAGATGAGCGTTGCGGCCACGCTCACGAGGCGCTGGGCAAGCGCGAGGCGATCCGCGTCGGCGTCGATGAGGGCGAGACGCGCCAGAGCCCGCGTGGCCGTGGCGTGGCCCGAGGGGCCGGCACCATCGAAGATTTCCTTGGGGCGAGCCAATAGGTCTGTCGCCAAATCGCTGGAGGAGAAGACCCCGGCGCCTCGGTCGGGGTGCGAGGCGCTCGGCACGTCGCCGTCCCAGTGGTGCGCGACGAGGTAGTCAGCCAGCGCCCGTGCGCCGATGAGCCACTGCCCGTCGGCGGTGGCCTCGAAGGCGTCCAGGTGCGCGTCAGTCAAGGCGGCGACGTCGGCGAGTGTCGCGTGTGCGCCACGGTGCTGAGTGCGCCACCAGATCCCCTCGGCCAAGTGAGTGCGGCCGAGACCGACGAGCAACGAGAGCGCCACTTGCGTGAATTCACCGCCCACGGCCAGGCAGGCCGAGGCGAACTGCGCGTTCCACTCAAGAATCACCTTGTCGTCGCGAGATGGCTGGTCGCGCCGTGCGCGCGCGTCGCGCAGGGCGTCGAGGGCCCCGCGAAGGTCATCGGGGGTCGTGAAGGGTTCGTCGACCCCGAGGCGGGGCACGCTGCGTCCCTCGAGGTCGCCCTCGTCACTGATCGACCAGCGCGCAAGAGTTCGCTCCAAGTCAGCGGAGCGCCCCGCGAGGCTGAGGGCGTCGGCGACTTGCGCGGGCGTCCAGGTGACGTGGGAGCCCTCGAGGCCACCCGCGTCGGCGTCGAGTGAGGCCGCGTAGCCCGCCTCGACGCGCAGTTGGTTTCTGACGAACGTAAGGGTCTCGTGGGCGACCTCTCGCCAGTCTTGACGCGAGAACATCGCACCCGCGTTCGCGTAGGTGCGTGCGAGGAGCGCCTGGTCGATCAGCATCTTCTCAAAGTGGGGAACGTGCCAGCGCGCGTCAACGCAGTAGCGAGCGAACCCGCCCCCCACGTGGTCGTAGAGTCCCCGTCGCGCCATCGCCTCGAGTGAGAGCGTCACCGCAGACGCGTGGCGCTGATCGCGAGTGCACAGAGCGTCGATGAGGCCCGGGTGGGGAAACTGGGGTGCGCCAAAGCCACCTTCGGCATCGAGGGTGGCGAGAAGTTCTTCACGGAGGCGCTGGCGCGCCCCCGCGACGTCGAGGGCTCCCTCGTGGGCGACGAGGTGATCGACGAAGGCCACCTCGCGCACGGTGGCCCGGGCGAGTTCGTCGGCTTGGTCGACCACCGCCTCGCGCTGGACGTCCCACGCGTTGGCGAGGGCGCGCACAAGCCGGGGAAAGCCCACCTGGTTGGCGTGGTCGGTGGGGGGGAAGTAGGTGCCGGTGAAGAACGGGCGTCCGTCGGGTAGGAGAAAGACAGACATCGGCCAGCCGCCGTGTCCGCTGGAGAGCTGGGTCGCGGTCATGTAGAGGCTGTCGACGTCGGGACGCTCCTCGCGGTCGACTTTGATCGACACAAAGTGTTCGTTGAGCAGCGTGGCGGTCGCCGGGTCCTCGAAGGACTCGTGCGCCATGACGTGGCACCAGTGACACGCCGCGTAGCCCACCGAGAGGAAGATCGGCTGATCCGTGCTCTTCGCGTAGGCGAACGCGTCCTCACCCCAGGTCCACCAGTCGACGGGGTTGTCGGCGTGCTGACGAAGGTAGGGTGAACCGAGTTGCTCCTTGACGTCACGTAGTCGCGGCACGTCACGACCTTAGGGGCCGAGGCAGCGCGTAACCGTCGCGCCATCATGTGCGCGGAAGGAGAGGGACTGGTGGAGCCACTTCGTTGGGGGATTATTGGAACGGGACGCATCGCCCAGACGTTCGTCCGCGACCTGACTTACGGCGACGACGGCGTCGTGGTGGCTGTCGGATCGCGATCATCGTCCTCGGCGGCGACATTCGGTGACGAGTTCGACGTGTCTCATCGCCACGGCTCCTACGAGGCGCTCGTCGCGGACCCCGACGTCGAGGCCGTCTACGTCGCGACCCCTCACCCCATGCACCACGCCAACGCGGTGCTCGCCCTCGACGCGGGCAAGGCGGTCTTGGTGGAGAAGGCGTTCACCATGACCGTCGAGGAAGCAACGAACCTGGTGGCGATCGCGCGCGCGCGCGGACTCTTTCTTATGGAAGCGATGTGGACTCGATTCTTGCCCCACGTGGTGGCCCTGCGCGAGCTGATCACCGCCGGTGAGCTCGGCGACATCGTCTCGCTGGTGGCCGATCACGGTAAGTGGTTTGAACGCGACGCCTCCTCACGTCTCTTCGCACCCGAGCTTGGTGGCAGCGCCATGCTTGACCTCGGGGTGTATCCGGTGTCCTTCGCCTCCATGATCATGGGAGCTCCGACGAGAGTTTCCGCGATGGTGACACCGTCCTTTACCGGTGTCGACGCCACGGCGTCGGCGATCTTGGGATACGACCACGGTGCCCAGGCCCTCATCACCTGCACGTCCTCGGCGCGCAGCGCGACGCGCGCCAGCGTGGTCGGTACGCTCGGGCGCATTGAGATCGACGGTGACTTCTACGCGCCCACGTCATTTACGCTCGTGCCGCGGGTGGGCCAAGCGCGCCGTTACACGTTCGAGACCCAGGGACGTGGTCTTCACTTTCAGGCGAGCCACGTGGCGGCGAGGATGCGTGCGGGAGAGACCGAGAGCGACATCATGCCCCTCGACGAAACGGTCGAGATTATGCGCACGATGCTGCGCATCATGGCCGCGTGACGTTGGGAACAAACGTGCCTGCTCGACGCGCTCAGGCCTGGCCGTCGCCCGCGCGAGAGTCATGCTAATTTCACCCTCGGAGCGTTTTGTTCACAAAGCGTTCATGCAGTATCTACAACAATCGGTGCCGCGGGGCACCAAAGAAGGGTTGGGGAGAATGAATTTGAGAACCGGAAAGGCTCTCGCGTCCGTGGCGCTGGTTGGCAGTTTTGTCGTCGCCATGTTGCCGGACGTGAGCAGCGCGGGTGCAGCAACCAAAACGGTATCGGCGAGCACGTTCAACACGAGCTTTTCGACCATGAAGTATCTAAAGAGCATTGTCGCCAAGGGCAAGGGCAGCATCGCTGTCATCCTTCCCGACACCGTGACGTCGGCTCGCTACACGGAATTTGACGCCCCGTACCTCAAGGCCGCTTTCAAGGCCGCGGGTATGACGACCAAGCAGTACGTGGTGCAAAACGCCCAGGGAAGTCCGAGCGTGCAGTACACCGACGCTCAGGCCGACATTGCCAAGGGCGCCAAGGTACTCGTGCTCGACCCGCTGGACTCCACGACGGGTGCGGTCATCGAGGCTTACGCGAGAGCGCGTGGTGTGGCCGTGATCGACTACGACCGTCTGACGCTAGGTGGAGCGCGTAGCTACTACGTCAGCTTCAACAACGTGTCGGTGGGTACGCTCATCGGAACGGGACTCATGAGCTGCATCAGCTCCTGGGGTGTGAAGAGCCCCGTCGTCTACGTCATGCGCGGCGCGCCGACGGACAACAACGCGACGCTCTTCGCTCAGGGCTACAACGCCGTGCTGAACAAGAACGGTTTTGACGCGACCAAGGGTTCGGCTAACACCATTTTGGAGAACACCGGTACGTGGACGCCGAGCGTGGCCCTCACCGACTTCCAGGGTGCGTACACCGCTCACCCGAGCATCAACGCCGTCGTGACGCCTAACGATGAGAACGCGGCGCCGATCATCAGCTACCTGCAGTCCAAGGGTCTCGCACCCAAGACGATTCCCTTCACGGGACAGGACGCCACGCTGACCGGCTTCCAGAACATCATTTCGGGCTATCAGTGCGGCACCGTCTACAAGCCCATCTGGCTCGAGGCGCAGGCCGCCGCGGCGCTCGCGATCTACCTGCGTGCGCACGTTGCCCCGCCCAGGGGCCTCGTGAACGCGACCTCGACGGACTCGTCAGCCACCATCAACTCGCTCAAGAAGGTACCTTCGGTCCTCCTGACGGCGACGTGGGTAACGGCGGCCAACGTGCAGAAGACGGTGATCAAGGACAAGGTCATCAAGGCGTCGGACCTGTGCACCAACACGGCACCGACGGTTGAGGGAAAGACCGTGCCCTCCTACGCTGCTGACTGCACCACCTACGGCATCAAGTAGGCCCTAGATGACGAACAACCCCGGGCCATCAGGACCCATGGCGTCCCGAAGCGGATCCACCACCCCTGGTGACCCGGGGTTGTCCACGTCACTGCTCTCGCTTCGCGGCATCTCCAAGAACTTTGGCGCCGTGCAGGCCGTGGAGAACATCAACCTCGACATTCCCGCCGGTCAAGTCACCGCGCTGCTCGGTGACAACGGTGCGGGCAAGTCGGTCTTAATCAAGACGATTTCGGGAATCTGGGCCCCGTCGGGCGGCCAGATCTTCTGGCGGGGCGAGGAGGTCCACGTCCACACTCCGCGAGACGCCGAGCACCTCGGCATCGCGACGGTGTACCAGGACCTCGCGCTCTGTGACAACCTCGACATCGTCCAGAACATGTTCCTCGGCCACGAAGAGACCAAGGCGGGACTCCTCGACGAGATCAGTATGGAACTGACGACCAAGAGGACCCTGGCCGATCTCTCCGTGTCAACGGTGAAGTCGGTGCGTCAGCTGGTCGGATCGCTCTCGGGAGGTCAGCGACAGGCGATCGCGGTCGCACGGGCCGTCATGCGTGACTCGCAATTGGTCATCATGGACGAGCCCACCGCCGCGCTGGGCGTCTCCCAGACCGCCCAGGTGCTCAATCTCATCAAGACACTCGCCGCGCGTGGCATCGCCGTCATCGTGATTTCGCACAATCTCAATGACGTTTTCCAGGTGGCGGATCGCGCCGCCGTCATGTACCTCGGATCCCTCGTTAGTGAGGGTCCCATTGCCAACTACGACACGTCGAGTGCGGTCGAATTGATCACCACCGGTGAGTCGAGTCGCGTTCCCTCGATCAGAGTCGCGTCGGCCACGAACTGAAAGGCCCACTTTGTCGCTCTCACCAGAGGACAGTCTCGAGCATCAGCTCTCCGACGCGCACCCCGGGGCGCTCAGCCAGATCCGAAAGCTCTGGCGTGGCGATAGCGGGATGGTCCCCATCGTCTTGGGCCTCGTCATCCTCGTCATTTACTTCCAAGTTCGCAACTCTGTCTTCTTGTCCTCGGGCAACGTCACCAATCTCTTTGTTCAGGCGACGGTCTTCATCTTGCTCGGGATGGCCGAGATCTGGCTGCTCCTGTTGGGAGATATTGACCTGTCGGTGGGCTACGTCATGGGCGTGGGATCGGCGATCTCGGTCATCCTCGTCGATCACCAGTTCCACTGGCCGTGGTACGCCGCGTTCGCGCTGACGCTCTTTGTCACGACGGCGATTGCCACCCTCCAGGGGCTCATCGTGATCGTCTTTCGCTTGCCGTCGTTCATTGTGACGTTGGCCGGTCTCTTGTTCTGGGAGGGCATGCTCATCAACCTCGTCGACCATCAAGGCACGGGGGGCTCGATCTCCAATGAGAACAAGATTCTCTACAACCTCGTCAACGGGAACTTCACCACCGTGTTCACGTGGATCTTCGTCATCGCCGTGGTGCTCTTCATGGCTCAGACCATGGTGCGCGCCGACCGTCGGCGACGCGCGAGCGGTCTCGTGACGCGACCGTTCGGCGTCATGGTGTTCAAGGTCGCCGCGTTGGCGGCGGCCGGGATTGCCCTGGCCCTCCTGTTCAACGCGAATCGCGGGACCTTTATCGTTCTCAAGGGCATGCCCTACGCGATTCCCATTGACTTCGCGGTGCTGGCCGCGGGCAGCCTCATTCTCACCAAAACCAAGGCTGGTCGCTACATCTACGCCATTGGCGGCAATTCGGAGGCGGCGCGCCGCTCGGGCATCAACGTCAATCGCTACCGGCTCTTGGCCTTCGCCCTCACGGGACTCACCACGGGTATCGCGAGCCTGCTCTACGCATCGCGCTTGGGGGGAATCTCGGACAACATCGACAGTTCGCTGGTCCTCTACGCCGTTGCCTCGGCGGTCATCGGTGGCACCAGCCTCTTTGGGGGGCGGGGTCGGATGATTCACGCGGTGATCGGTGGCATCGTCATCGCCACCATCTACAACGGCATGGCTCTCATCAGCATCGGGCCCGCGACGCAGTACATGGCGATCGCTCTCGTCTTGCTGGCCGCGGTGACCATCGACTCGTTGGCGCGCCGTGGAAGCACTTCGAGCTAGGTCCGTCTCTTAGAAGAGGTGCGCCAGGTCCGAGCGGCGCACCTTGCCATTGGCGGTGCGCGGTATCGCGGTGACGTAGCGGATCTCCTTGGGCTTGGCCCACGGGCCGACCAGCTCCGAGGCGGCCTCGCGCAGGGCGTCGTCGCAGCGACCGCCGTCAGTGACCACGAGTGCGACGACGCGCTGGCCCCACTCCTCGTCCTCGAGGCCCGTGATCGCGACGTCGCGCACCCCCGCGACTTGCGAGAGGGCGCTCTCGAGGTCTTCGGGCCAGACCTTCTCGCCACCTGTGGTGATGACGAAGGCGAGACGACCGAGTACGCGCACGCGTCCGTCCCGCACCTCGCCCGCGTCGCCCGTCGGGAACCAGTCGTGGGAACCGTCGGGGCCCGTCGCGCTCGTTCGAGGCGCGTCACGATAGGAGCGAAAGAGGGTGGGAGAGCGAACCAGCAGTTCACCCTCCAACGCGGCGACGTCGACGCCCGCAAGAGCGACGCCGTCGTAGACGATCCCCGAACCCGTTTCGGTCATGCCCCAGGTGGTGACGACGTTGTCCGCGAGAGCGTGGGGCGGACGAGCGCCTCCGAGGAGGACGGTCTCGAACCCCGAGAGGTCGTGGCGCGCGAGCTGGGTTCGCACCACGGCGACGTGGGTCGCGCCGCGTGCCGGTGCCTTTGCCAGGTCGTCGGCGTCGCCCCACACGAGCGTGGCGTCCGCAAAAATCGCGCGCAAGAGCACGGCGAGTCCGCCAATGTGGGCGGCCGGTAGGACGGGGTACCAGACGGGCGCGCGGGTGTGACGAAGGGCCGCCTGGGTCATCGCGGCGCTCGCCGCCAGCGCCTCCCAAGTCAGCTCGGCGGCCTTCGGGGTCCCCGAGGATCCCGAGGTGAGCATGACGAGTCCGACCTCGCCGTCGACCTCTCGGCCCGAGTCGAGAGCGACCGCGCCGGTACCGTCGTCGACGTGGGTGGCCCCGAGGGCCACGAGTTGTTCGTGGCGGCGACGAGGTGAGAGGCGTCGATCGAGAACACAGATCGCTCGAGCGGAGTCGACGTAGCGGCGAAGAGTCTCTTCGAGCAGCGGGCCAAGGTCGATGTCGAGGGCGGTCAGCTCGCTCACGATGCGACTCTAGGGCGTTCACGGTTACTCTAAAACGGGGGGAGGGCTATGGCGTCACTTCGGCACGAGCGTCGCATCGCGGCTCCGGCCGACGACGTGTGGGACATCGTGCGTCGTCCCCACGACATCGTCAAGTGGTTCCCCGGCATCACGTCGGTCACGGTGGACGGCTCGACGCGGGTGATCACGACGGCGACCGGCCTCGACATACCTGAGCGCATCATGGCGATCGACGACACGCTTCGACGCTTCGCCTACACGATTACCGCGCCTCTTTACACCTTCCACCTCGGCGTCATCGACGTCATTGAGATCGGCCCCTCGGACTCACTGTGCATCTACTCCACGACGGCCGAGCCGGATCTGCTCTGCCTGGTGGTCGCGGGTGCGACCGCGGCGGCCCTCGAAGAGATTGAGCGTCAGGCGCTCGCGATGGCGAGGGCGTGATGGGTCGCAAGATTCTGTTCGTCACCACCGACCAGCAGCGCCACGACACCTTGGGGATCAACGGCGGCATCGCCCGCACACCCGTTATCGACCAACTCGCGCGGCAGGGCATTCGCTACGAGCGCTGCCACCCGGCCTCGGTCGTGTGCATGCCCTCGCGAGCGTCGATGCTCACGGGCCAGTACCCGTCGCGCCACGGTGCCTGGATGAACGGCGTGCCCCTAGCGATCGACGCGCCCTCGGTGGCCGAGAGTCTCAAGGACGCCGGCTACGCCACCGCCCTCATCGGCAAAGCTCACTTCGAGCCCTTCTTGGACCCCTTCGGGCGCTTCGCCGAGAACGCCCTCGCCAATTTGGGAGTGCCGACGATCGAGCAGCCCTGGTTCGATGGGCGCCGGGGGCCACACCGCGGATTCGACCACCTCGAAATGGCGACCCACGGCGTGGCGGGGCCCCTTCACTACGCCAAGTGGATGCGCGAGAATCACCCCGACTTTCTTGGCGGCTTCTACTCGGTCCTCGACGCCGACTTCAACGTCAGCGCCGCGGGTGGCGGTGACACGGGCGCGCCTCAGGTGGGCGTCAATCCGGTGCCGCGCGAGTGGTACCACACCGACTGGGTGGCCGATCGCACGATCGCGTGGCTCTCGTCTCTGCCGGCCGACGCGGACTGGTTCTGCTGGATGAGTTTCCCCGATCCTCACCATCCGTGGGACCCGCCGGCCACGGAGCGCTCGCGCATCGACTGGCGCGACGTGGCCCTACCCGCGAACTACGCGACGTCACGCGCCGAGCGCGAAGCCATCCTCGACGCGAAACCCCGTCACTGGCGTGCGTGGTACGACGGGCGGATCGTGAGCAACTACGAGGCGCCCGCGCGATGGGTGCCGGCGACACTGACCGACGACCAGGTGCGAGAGGTGAACGCTCTCAACGCCGTGGAGGTGGAATTGATCGACGAGGCACTGGGACGCGTGCTCGAGGCCGTGAGCGCTCGGGGGTGGGACGAGGACCTCGACGTCATCTTCACGAGCGATCACGGAGAGTTCCAGGGGGATTTTGGCCTCTTGTTCAAGGGCCCCTACCACGTGGACTCGCTCTTGCGCGTGCCGATGATCTGGCGACCCGCCCCCCACGCCCACGTGGCGCCCGCCTCGGTAGCCACCCCCGTCAGCCTGGTCCGCCTCGCGGCGACGTTCCTCGCGGTGGCCGGTCAACCCGCGCCAGCCTGGGTCGAGGGCGCCGCACTTCCCACCCGAGACGAGAGCGAGTCGACGAGCGTCACCGAGTGGGACTCGGATCTCTTTGGCGTGAACGTGCACGTTCGTACCGTCGTCACTCGCACGCATCTCTACACCGAGTATCGCGCGGGCACGATGCACGACGGCAGTGAGGGAGAGCTCTACGTCGTGAATGACGACCCGCTTCAGCGAGCGAATCGATTCGACGACCCCGCGCTGGCGGCGGTTCGACGAGAATTGGCCGAGCGCTTGGTGGAACACGAACGCCGTCCCGGTGAACGTGCGCGGCCCGGAGTCTTGATGGCGCCCGTATGAGGGGCGATAGCGTGGTCGATATGGCTGACACAGTTATTCAGGGTTCACCGATCGACCCCGTCGAAGCATTCCGGTCACTCCCACTACCCGAGTGGGAGCCGCGGGGCGAGTGGCGCGATATTCGTTACGACGTCGCCGAGGGAATCGCCCGGATCACAATCAATCGACCCGAGCGGCGCAACGCCTTTCGTCCCCAGACGTTGTTCGAGTTGGCGCGGGCCTTTGAAATGGCCCGCGACGACGTGAGCGTGGGAGCGATCATTCTCAGGGGTGAGGGGCCCGACGCGTTTTGCTCCGGGGGCGATCAGAAGATTCGTGGCGACGACGGCTACCTCGGCGACGACGAGGTAGCCCGCCAGGGCGTGGGACGGCTCAACGTTCTCGATCTGCAGATTCAGATTCGCCGTCTACCCAAGCCGGTGCTCGCCTCAATCGCGGGTTACGCGATCGGTGGGGGACACATCTTGCACCTGGTCTGCGACCTCTCCCTGGCCGCGGACAACGCCCGCTTCGGCCAGACCGGTCCGAGGGTCGGTTCCTTCGATGGCGGCTACGGCTCGTCGCTGCTCGCGCGCACGATTGGTCTCAAGCGCGCCAAAGAAGTGTGGTTCCTGTGTCGTCAGTACGACGCCGCCACCGCCCTCGAGTGGGGACTCGTCAACTGCGTGGTGCCCCTCGCGGACCTGGAGCGCGAAACGGTCGCGTGGTGCCGCCAAATCCTCACGTTGTCGCCAATGGCGCTGCGCATGCTCAAGGCGGGATTCAACGCGGCCGACGATGGCCTGGCGGGCGTCCAGCAGCTCGCCGGTGACGCCACCATGCTCTTTTACATGTCCGAGGAGGGACAAGAGGGGCGCAACGCCTTCGTGGAGCATCGAGCGCCGGACTTTTCGAAGTTTCCCAAGCGGCCATGACCCTCACGCCGGGGCCGTTTCGGCGTTGGGTACTCGCCGCGCGCGTGCGCACATTGCCCGCCGCCCTCGTGCCCGTCGCGCTGGGGGCCGGACTCGTACGTCCCGCCTCGATCAACTGGATACACAGCGCACTGTGTGCGGTCATCGCCCTCGCCTTGCAGATCGGCACGAACTACGCCAATGACTACTCCGACGGACGCCGCGGGACCGATGAGGTACGCGTAGGACCATTTCGCCTGACGGCCTCGCGGCTCGTCCCGGCGGCGACGGTACGGCGCGCGGCGTGGCTGTGCTTTGGCGTGGCGGCGCTCGCGGGCGTCGTGCTCGCGGCGGCCACGTCGTGGTGGCTCGTCCCCCTTGGCGCGAGCGCCGTGGCCGCGGGGTGGTTCTACACCGGCGGCCCTAAGCCTTACGGGTACTACGGCTTTGGTGAGCTGTTCGTGTTGGTCTACTTCGGCTTCGTCGCCACCGTGGGCACGAGCTTCGTGCAGCATCGCCACGTCGTCTCGAGTTCGTGGTGGTGGGGACTGGCGGCAGGCGCCATGGCGTGCGTGCTGCTCGAGGCCAACAACCTGCGCGACGTGGAGGGCGATCGCCAGGCCCACAAGAAGACGTTGGCCGCGCGACTGGGCCGCGAACGCGGCGCGTGGCTCTACGTGGGCTTCGCGCTCGTCACCGTCGGCGCACTGCTACTGGCGCACGCGTGGCTCGCCGCGATCGTCGCGGGCGCGTTCTACGCGCCCGGGATCCGCGTCGCCCAGTCGTCGCGTCGGGGTCGGGATCTCTTGGTCCTATTGGCTATGTCGGCGCGCGCCCAATTGGCCACGGGAGCGGCCGCGCTCGTCGTCTTCGCCCTGCGTTAGCCGAGGAAGGCGTCGACCGCTCGCGCGCAGGCGGCGGGAGCTTCGAGGTGAGCGGCGTGGCCCGCTCCGCTAATCAGCGTCGCGCGCCCGTTCGCGACGCCCGCGGCGATCGCGAGAGCCTCGGCCGCGAACTTCTCGTCGCGCTCGCCGGCCATCGCGAGTACCGGAACGCTGATCTCGCCCAGACGCTCACCGAGCCACGCCTGCGTGCCGGTGCCCGCGAGACGCAGCGAGGCGGCGAGTCCCGCGCCATCTCGACTACGCGACTCTGGCTCGGACGCCGAGGCGAGGGTGGCGAAGAGGGGCTGGGCGAGCCACTCGAGAAGAAACTGGTCCGCGCCCACCTCCTCGATGTGTCGCGCGAGGTCGTCGTCGCGTCGACGGCGCGCGGCGCGCTCGCCCGGATCGCGAATGCCCCGCGTGGCGCCGAGCACTACGAGACGGCGCACGGCACGCGGGTGGGCGAGTGCCACGTGCAGGGCCACCCGGGCGCCAAAGGAGTATCCGCCCAGGTCGACCGGCTGGTCGCCGAGGGTCCCGGCGACGAGGTCAGCGGTCTCGTCCAAGGTGGCGCGCACGTCGCACGCGCCGCCGTGACCGGGCAGGTCGAGTGTCCAGACCTCGCGGCCACCTGCCAGAATGGAGCGGTACTCGTGGGCCGAGGTTCGTGTTTGCGTGAAGCCGTGGAGCCACACGAAGGGCGCGCCCGCGCCCTCGCCCTGGACGGTGAGGAGTGACATTGCTAGAGAGCGTACCGAGCCCGGGCGAGGTGCAGGCAAGTTTCGCGGCGACCCTCGTCGATGAGTGGTATCGCCACGGTCTGCGCGACGTCGTCGTGTCACCGGGTTCTCGCTCCACGCCACTCGTCCTGGCCGTCGCGCGCCACGGCTCACTTCTCACCCACGTGCGACTGGATGAACGCAGCGCGGCCTTCTTCGCGCTGGGTCGCGCGCTCGTCACTCGTCGACCCGTTGCCGTGGTCGTCACGAGCGGCACGGCGGCGGCCGAAGTGCACGCCGCCGTCGCCGAGGCCGACCAGGCCGGGGTGCCCCTCCTCGTTCTCACCGCCGACCGACCACCGGAGCTGCACCACGTGGGTGCGCCTCAGACGATGCCTCAACGCGACCTCTACGGTGCTCAGGTGCGCGCCTACGAGGAGCCCGGCGTGGCGCGTTGGGACGCGCGATCGTCGTGGCGGTCCCTAGCCAGTCGAACTTTCGCGCGGGCGGCCGGTGTGATCGGTCGAGCCGGACCCGTGCACGTGAACCTCGCCTTCGTCGAGCCACTCGTGGCCGAGGGAGTCGTCACGCCCGCGCGCGAGGAGGGACCCTGGCGCGTCGTGAGTCCATGTCCGCTCCCTCGTGTGCGACTTGAGGCGCCGCACGGTTCGCGCGTGCTCTGCGTAATCGGCGCGGGGGTGACGTCAGAGGTCGTCGGCGAACTTCGCGGCCTCGATTGGGTCGTCGTGGGAGACGCCACGGCCCAGGGCACCCTCGCGTACTTTGACGCCCTGTTGCGCGACGACGACGTGGCCGCGGCACTTCGCCCCGACCTCGTCGTGCGTCTGGGCGGGCTGCCCGCGTCGAAGATCCTCGGCGAGCGCATGGTGGGCTGGGGGGTGCCAACGGTGGCCTTTGACGGAGCCGGACTCGTGTCCGATCCCTCGGGGATGGTCGGGCGGGTCGTGTCCGGCCTGCCCGCCACGGACTCGCCTCGCGGCGACCACGGCTACGTCGCGGCCTGGGAGCGGCTCTCGGCGCGCGTCGACGAGTGGCTTAACTCCACGCCAGATGAGTTCTCGGAACCGCGCCTCGCGCGCGCCGTCGTGCGCGCGAGTGCGCGCCACGGGGTGCGACTGGTCATCGGCTCGTCAATGCCGGTGCGCGACGTCGAGTGGTGGGCGCCGCCGCGCGAGACTCCCACCTTCGCCAACCGGGGGGTGAACGGCATCGATGGGGTGACCTCGACGATCCTGGGGGTGGCCTCGGGCGAGCGCGCCGTGGGTCTCGTGGGCGATCTGACATTGCTTCACGACGTGTCCGCTCTCGTAGAGGGACTGGGCGACGCGGGGGGTAGCGCCGTGATCGTGGTGGCCGACAACGCCGGGGGTGGCATCTTCTCATTCCTGCCTCAGGCCGCGGGTTCCTCCGAGCACTTCGCGCGCTTCTTTGCCACCTCTCGTCCACTCGATCTCGTGGCCCTGGTACGGGCCTTTGGTCATTGGGCGGTCGCGGTATCAACGTTCGAGGACCTCGACGCGGCCATCGACGAGGGCCTCGCGAGAGAGGGTGTGAGCGTCGTGGTGGCCAGGGTGCCCTCGCGCGAGCACAACGTCGCCCTGCACGAGGAGATGAACGCAGCCGTCGCGGTCCTAGCGAGCGACGGATGATGGTCGCCGCCCTGCCGAGCTCTCTCGTGGCCGCGTTCCCGCTGGCCTTTGCCGCGGGACTCGTCTCGTTCATCTCGCCCTGCGTGCTGCCGCTCTTGCCCGGCTACCTCGCGTTCCTGAGCGGAACCGCAGGGCGAATAGAGGGGCGATCGGGACGTGGTCGGGCGGTAGTGGGCTCACTCGCGTTCATCGTGGGCTTCGCCCTCGTGTTCGTTAGCTTCGGTGCGCTCTTTGGCGGTCTCGGGGGCACGCTCAAGACCCACCAGCGCCTCCTCGAGGAAGTCTTTGGCGTGGTGACGATCCTCCTCGGTCTCTTCTTCGCGGGCTGGTGGCCGACTTCGTGGCTCCAACGCGAGCGGCGCATTCACCGCCTGCCTCGCGTGTCGGTTGTGGGCGCGGCTCTCCTGGGCTTTACCTTCGCGCTCGGTTGGACTCCGTGCATCGGTCCGACTCTCGCCGCGATCTTGGGACTCGCCGCGTCGAGTTCGGGGGCGACGGCCCTGCGCGGCTCGGTGCTCGCCTTCGTCTACTGCCTCGGCCTGGGACTGCCCTTCGTCGTCGCGGCGCTCGCGACGGAGTGGATGGCGAGCGCGTCGGGGTGGCTTCGTCGCCACGCCCGCGGCATTGGCCGTGTCGGTGGGGTGATGCTCATTCTCATCGGGGTGGCCGAGGTGAGCGGTGCGTGGCACGCGTTCGTGCTGTGGCTCCAAGTTCACCTGCCGGCGTCCTCAGCCCTGCTCTAAAGTGGCACGCGCGTAGACTGAGTCGATGAAACTCCGTGACGACTTGCGGTTTCGCGGCCTGATTCATCAGGTGACCGACGACGCCGTGCTCGAGAAGCTCTCGGCGGGAGGGATCACGGCGTACGCGGGTTTTGACCCCACCGGGCCGTCGCTGCACCTGGGCCACTTGGTGCCGATTCTGATGCTGCGTCGACTCCAGATGGCTGGAAATCGTCCGATTTCTCTGGCCGGTGGAGGAACGGGACTCATCGGCGATCCGAGTTTCAAAGACACCGAGCGCCCGTTGCTGTCGGCCGAGCAGATTGACGAGAACCTCGTGAAAATTCGCGCGCAGCTGGGCACGTTTCTCGACTTCGACGCGGGTTCCTCGTCGGCGATCTTGCTCAACAACGCCGACTGGCTGACCAAGGTGACACTGACGGACTTCCTGCGTGAGGTGGGCAAGCACTTCACGGTGAACCAGATGATCGCCAAGGAGGCGGTCAAGAGCCGCCTGAGCCGCGACGACGTGGGGATCTCCTTCACCGAATTTTCCTACTCGCTCTTGCAGTCATACGACTTCTTGCGCCTGCACCTGGACTACGGCTGCACGCTGCAGATCGGCGGGTCAGATCAGTGGGGCAACATCACCATGGGGGCCGAGCTCGTGCGCAAGGTCGCCGGCGACACCGCCTACGGACTCACGTTGCCTCTCTTGCTACGCGCCGACGGCAAAAAGTTCGGAAAGTCCGACTCGGGCAACGAGAACGTCTGGCTCGATCCCGAGCGAACGAGCCCCTTCGCCATGCACCAGTTTCTGCTGAATAGCGATGACGTGCTCACGCCGCAACTCTTGCGCTACTACACGTTCTTGTCCCACGACGAAATTCGAGACCTCGACGAGGCGATCGCGAAGAATCCGCGAGATCGACGCGCCCAGCGCACGCTCGCCGACGAGGTCGTGGCCATGGTTCACGGCGCCGAGGCCGCCCGTGCCGCGGCGCGCGCGGGCGAGGCCCTCTTCGGTGACGAGATTCGCGACCTGGACGAACAGACGCTCCTGGAGATCGTCTCGGACGCCCCCTCGTCCACTCTCTCTCGAGGCGAACTCGCGGCGGGGCTCGACGCTGCGGAGTTGGTGGCGCGCAGCGGACTCGCCACGTCGCTGGGCGAAGCGAGGCGCTTTCTCAGCCAGGGTGGGATCTACCTCAACAACGAGCGCATCGACGGCACGTCGCCAATTGACTTGACGTCCACCTTGCACAATCGTTACATCGTGCTGCGTCGGGGCCGACGCCAGACGCATCTCGTCATCGTCGCGTGAGGGCGCGCCTTCTCGCGTTGGTGGTGGGCGGACTGAGCCTGGGCGCCTGCGGAAGCGTGAACGCGACGAGCGCGTTGAGTCAGTGGTCGCATCAGAGCAACTTCGAACAGTCGATGAGTATTCTTCTCACGGACGCTCGTCACGCCGCGAGTGCGCTGCGCACGAGTGCGTCAGCCAATGAACTTCACACCGTGTGCGCGGTCTTACTCGTCGACGTCCAGTCGGCCAACGCGGCCCTGCCCACGCCCGACGCCCAGACCTCGCACCTGCTCTCGCGCGCGTATACGGACCTCGGCGCCGGCGCGAATCGCTGCTACGTCGCGACGAGCTCGTCGCTGCGGGTTCGGGCCCTCGCCGATCTCAGCCGGGGCGCGGGCGAGATCGTCGAGGCGCGCGCCCGGGTGCGCGCCGCCTAGTTCGATTCGGGTGGGCGCAGGTCGATCTCGAGGCGCAAGATGCCACCTTCGAGGGTGGCGGTCGCGTCGCCGAGCATGGCGTAGTCCTGGAAGTCAGTGCGGGCGGCCTCGAGGAACCTCAGGCGCTCGGGACCCTCTACGGGCGGCAGGCCGCGGCGTTTCACGGCCTCGGCCCGCTCGCGGAAGCGCAGAATCATCTCTTGGGGGTCAAAGGCCGAGGTCACAGTGTGATGTTAGGTTCACGCGGGCCTCGGGTGAGTAACATGGAGTCTCGGCGTAGTACTGCAGCGCCGTGGTCGCCCCCGGATATGGGCCGCGGCCAGTGAGGAGTTGACGTGAAAAAGGGTCGCCACCGTCGGTTTGTCGAAGCCCGCGAACTCAAGCGCTCCACCGGCCCGCGTGCCACGACGTGCGTTGAGTGCGGTGCCGCTCCCGAGGACGTGCACGCAGAGTGGTGTCTGGCCGAAGAAGACCGCTACGACGAGATTTTGGGCTCTCTGCCGCGACCCGCGTTCAACGAGGAAGACCCTCTGGCCGCCGAGGGCTAACGCCGCCGCAGAACCGGGTGCGCGAGCCGCGTGGCCCGCGGGCGTCGGGCCCGTTCGTCAAGATGGGCGAGGACCTTGGCGTAGACCTCTTCACCCACCATCGCCGCGAGTTCCTCGCGCATCGAGTCGATCACCCTCGTCGTGCCCGTGAAGGCCTCGGGAGCTTCGGTGCACCACCAGTGAAACTCCTCGCCCCCGGCCCCCCAGTCGCGTCGCTTCCACTCCGAGATGCGCGTAATGACGTGGCCGCTATCGAGTGTCTCATCGTCTCGTCGCAGGGGTAGTTGCCAACAGACGTCGGGTTTGAGGGGAATGTAACTCTCGCCGCTATCCATGGCCATGACGTGTAAAGCACAGCCGGGTCCCCGGTGAAAGTCTGGCCGATTGAGAAAGATGCAGGCGTCTTTGACGAGACGAGTGACGATCTCTCCGTTCTTTTTCACCCGCGTCGTTCCCTGGCGGGCCTTGGCGCGAAACTGCCACTGGTCGTCGGTGAGTCGCAGTGCGGCCTTCTCCACTCGTCGTCGGTCCTTCTCGTCGGTAAAGTGCGCGCCGTAGCTACAGCAGCCCTGAATCAATTCGGGGGTGGGACCCGTCAGCACGCCCTGGCAGCCGTTGCCGAAGATGCACGTCCACGAGCTCTCAAGGAAGGTGATGTCGAACATCCACGTGCGCTGGCGGTGCTCGTCATCAAAGCTCAGCCACTCGTGGGCGTCAAGGGGGGTTGCGGTCACGTGCCGAACTTAGCGCGATGGGAATCGTGATCTCGCCTCTACACTGGTTCGCGGTGACAGTAGAAACCTTCTCGATTCTCACGCTGACCGATGAAGCGCGCAACGTCGTCCTCGACGCGCTCGCCGGCGAAGCTAATAACGAGGGACTCGCTCTCTACGTTGAGGTGACGGGCACGCGAGGAGCGGGCTACGCCTACGACCTCTACTTCTCAGACCGTGCCGACGCTCCGCTAGACGCGGCGATCGGCCACGACGGCGACGTCACCATTGTCGTGCCCGCACCCAGCGTGCCGCGCTTGCGCGGAAGTCGCCTGGAGTTCGCCGCAGACGGCGGTGGCGGTCTGGTGCTCGTGAATCCGAACTCGCCCTCTCCCGAAGAGGTCAACCCCGGTGTGCCCGCGAACATTCTCGCCCTGGGCGTGGAAGGTCCATTGGGCACTTTTGCCACGACCGTTCTCGACGAACACGTCAATCCCTCGATCGCCTCGCACGGTGGTCGTGCTGACCTGGTCGCGCTCGACGAGGACAAGAAGATCGCCTACATCAAGATGTCGGGGGGCTGCCAAGGGTGCGCGATGAGTCGCCTCACGTTGACCCAGGGCATCGAAGCGACCCTTCGAGACGCCATTCCCGAGCTCGTTGACGTGATTGACGTCACCGATCACGCCTCGGGCGTGAACCCCTTTTACGCCAAGGAGTAGCCGCGCCTAGAATTGTGCGATGTTGCGCTTTCTCACGGCCGGCGAGAGTCATGGTCCCTCCCTATCGGTCATCGTCGAGGGTTTGCCCTCGGGACTAGAAATCACCAGCGAGGCCATCGCGGATGAGCTAGCCCGTCGACGACTGGGGTACGGGCGTGGTCCGCGAATGCGATTCGAGCGCGACGTCGTTCGTCTTATCGGCGGGGTGCGCCACGGTCGGACCCTCGGCTCGCCCGTAGCCGTGGAAATCCTCAACTCCGAGTGGCCCAAGTGGGAGCAGGAGATGTCCGCCGCGCCCGGCGTTCCCACGACGAAGCTCACGAAGCCCAGGCCTGGACACGCCGATCTCGCCGGGATGCAGAAGTACGCCTTCGACGACGCACGTGATGTTCTCGAACGCGCCAGCGCTCGTGAGACGGCGGCGCGGGTCGTCGCAGGTTCACTGGCCAAGGCCCTCATCGCGGCGATTGGCATTGACATCGTCAGTCACGTTGTTCGCATCGGGTCAGCCACGAGCAGCGGCGAGCGGCCCGGACGCGACGACCTCGGCGCCGTGGACGCGAGCGAGGTGCGGTGTTTCGACGAGTTGGCCGGCGCCGCGATGATCAGCGAGATCAAGGCCGCGGCGAAGGTCGGCGACTCACTCGGTGGGGTGGCCGAGGTGATCGCTTACGGTGTGCCGGTGGGCCTGGGCAGCTACGTCCACTGGGATCGCAAGCTCGACGGTCTGCTCGCGGGGGCTCTCATGAGCATCCAGGCGGTCAAGGCAGTCGAGATCGGCGACGGCATGGCCCAGGCCGCCCAACGTGGCAGTGATGCCCACGACGCGATCTACGTCGACTCTGACTTCGCGGCAGGCGGCGGGTACGCGCGCCGCAGCGATCGAGCGGGAGGTCTCGAGGGGGGAGTCTCCTCGGGTGCGCCGATCATCGCCAAGGTCGCGATGAAGCCGTTGGCAACGCTGAACCGTCCCGTGCTCGAGACCGTGGACGTGAAGACCGGCGAGTCCACTGTCTCGTTCAAGGAGCGCACCGACGTCACGGCGGTGCCCGCTCTGGGCGTCGTGGCCGAGGCGATGACGGCGCTCGTACTGGCCTCGGAGGCGCTTCGCAAGTTCGGTGGCGACTCGCTCGAGGAATTCACGCGCAACCACGCGTCCTTCGTCGCCCATCTCAACAGCACGTCGTCGTCGGCTCGTCCGGCGTAGTCGTGGCGCGCGCGGTGCTGATCGGTCTGCCCGGATGCGGCAAGACAACGATGGCTCGCGCCCTGGCCGCTTCGTGGGGCTGTGACGTCGTCGACACCGACGAGGTACTCTCGGCCTCAGTGACCATGTCCGCAGCGCAGTACTTGCGAAGTCACGGCGAAGACGACTTTCGCCGCGAGGAGGTGGCCGCCCTGCGCGCCGCGCTCGCCTGTGACGCCGTCGTGGCAACGGGCGGGGGGATCGTGGTGAGCGACGCGGCGCGAGAGTTGCTCAAGCAACAGACCACCGTGTGGCTCGATTGCGACAATGACGTGCTGCTCGCGAGACTCGACGAGGGCGACCGGCCGCTGCTGGGCGATGAGCCGGTGGCGGCGCTCGCCCGACTGCGTCGCGAGCGCGAGACGTGGTACCGCGACGTCGCCAGCACGCGCGTGGATGCGGCGGGTGACGTGGACGAGGTGCTGGCACGTCTCCGTGAAGCCCTCGAGGTGGCGCGGTGAAGGTCACCGTCGACCTTGGTCGACGCGCCTACGATGTCCTGCTCGGCGAGGGGGTGCGCCACCGGCTCGCCGACGTCATCCAGGAGCGAGCGCCGCGAGCCCGCGAGGCCGTGCTCATCACGTCGCGCACCCTGCGTGCCCTGCCCTGGTACGACATCGACACCGGTATCGAGCAGCACGTGATCGAGGTGCCTGACGGGGAAGGGGCCAAGAGTTGGTCGACGCTCGAGCACGTCTGCGAGGAGTTGGCCGAGAGGGGACTCTCGCGCCACGACGTCGTCGTCGGCGTGGGGGGAGGCGCGATCACCGACCTCGCGGGGTTCGCCGCGGCGATCTACCTTCGCGGGGTCGCCGCGATTCACGTACCCACCTCTCTCGTGGGGCAGGTGGATGCCGCGATCGGTGGCAAGACGGCGCTGAACGCGCGCGCGGGCAAGAACCTGATCGGCGCGTTCCATCAGCCGGTGGGAGTCTTGTGCGACACCGAGGTGCTGAGCACCCTGGGTGAGCGCGATCGCCTCGGTGGCCTCGGCGAGGTCGCCAAGTGTTGGCTACTCGAAGATCGCCGCGCTGGGGCCCTCGCGAAGACCTCGCTCGAGGAATTAGTGGTGATGGCGGTGCAGCTAAAGGCGGGCATCGTCATGATGGACGAGACCGAGGCGGGTCAGCGCGCACTGTTGAATTACGGACACACGCTCGGTCACGCACTTGAGATTCTCGCGTTAACTCGAGGGAACGACGAACTGCGCCACGGCGAGGCGGTGGCGATCGGCTTGGGCTTCGCCGTGCGGCTGGCGCACGCGATGGGTCGCGTCGGCAGTCTCGAGGTGGCCAATCACGACGACGTGCTGCGTTCGCTCGGCCTGTCGTGGCACGTGCCCGCTTACCTGTCGAGCGACGCCCTCGTGCGGGCCATGGGCCACGACAAGAAGGCCCATCACGACTTGACCTTCGTCTTGCCGGGCGCCTCGGGATTCGAGGTGGTTCACCACGTCCCCGAAGCCCTCGTGCGCGAAGTACTAGAGAAGTTCCGAGGAGAAATATGACGACGATCCTTCTGCTCTCGGGGCCCAACCTCGATCGTCTTGGCGAGCGCAGCCCGGAGATATACGGCACCATGACCCTCGCCGAGCACGTCGACCGATTCACTCAGTTGGCCGCCTCGTACGCCTACGACGTGCGCCATCGTCAGTCAAACTTCGAAGGAGACCTGATCGAAGAGATCGCCGGCGCGCGCGACGCCGCGGCGATCGTGATCAACGCCGGTGCCCTCACGCACACCTCGTGGGCCCTCGCCGATGCGCTCGGGGCCTTCGCGGGGGTGTCGATCGAGGTGCACCTCTCGAATCCCGCCGCGCGCGAGCCCTTTCGCCACACGAGCACGTTGGCCCCGGTCGTAGCGGGCAGTATCGCCGGCTTTGGCGGCCTGAGCTACGAGCTGGCCGTGGAGGCCGTGCGCCGGCTCCTCTCAAACGGGGCCTAAGTCACGTCGCCTAGAATGGCCAACGCACTCTTTTCGAAAGGTAGCGGCTCATGGCCTCCATCTCCACCAGCGACATCAAGAACGGCATCACGCTCAAGGTTGAAGATGGCCTCTTCACGGTGATCGAGTTCCAACACGTCAAGCCCGGCAAGGGTGGGGCGTTCGTACGCACCAAGTTGCGCAACGCGCGCACCGGTTCGGTGATCGAGCGCACGTACCGCGCGGGGGAGAACCTGGATCAGGCCATCATTGACAAGCGCGACACTCAGTTTCTCTACCGTGACGGGGACGACTACGTTTTCATGGATCAGTCGACGTTCGACCAAGTGTCCATGCCTTCGAAGAACCTCGGGGACGCCGCCAACTTTCTCAAGGAGACTGGTAAGGCCATGCTGATCATCCACGACGATGAGATCATCGGCATCGAACTGCCGGCGTCCGTGGAGTTGAGCATTGCTGACACCGAGCCCGGCATTCAGGGCGACCGGGTCTCGGGCGCGCGCAAGCCCGCGACCCTCGAGACCGGTTTCGTCGTCCAGGTACCTCTCTTCGTGGGTCCCGGCGAAGTCATCAAGGTCGACACCCGCACCGGCGAATACATCACGCGCGCCTAGTGGATCTCGGTGCGCGACGTCACCAGGCCCGCCAGCGGGCACTGGAGTTGCTCTACGAAGCTCAGATGAAGTCGCGGTCCGCCGCGGCGGTGCTCGGCGAGCTGGCCCTTAAACCCGATCCCTACGCCGTCGTGCTCGTGGAGGCGGCCGAAGAGCACCAGGCCCGCGCCGAAGCTCTCATCCAAGAATTTTCTCGTGACTGGCCCCTCGAACGCCTGGCGGTCATTGATCGACTGATCATGGTTCTCGCCATTGGCGAGATGCTCAGTCCCGACGCGCCGCCCGCGCCGGTGATCTTGAATGAGGCGGTCGAATTGGCCAACGAGTACTCCACCGATGACTCCGGGGCCTTCGTCAACGGGGTTCTCGCCGCGTGCGCGCGACACCTGAAGTCGTCGTGAACTTGTCGTTGTCCCTACACCCGCGTTGAGTCCTCGTCAAGCAACGGTGCGTTCGACGCCCGCGCCAAATTGAGAAAATTCTCCATTAATAACTAAATCGGTTTACTAGGAATTATCGTCTCGCGGGCCCCCTTCATCGTGGACTTTTCGTAGATATTCGTTGTAGGCGGCTAACTTCTCATCGGACTTTTCGGGAGCCACGATGTTCGCCGGGCGTGCCCCGTGGCGCTCCTCTCGGAGGAGCTTTCGCCATAGATACACGGCGTATGCGGCGAAAATCGGCCACTCGAACACGTAGGCCCACGAGAGCGTGTTGCCCGAGAGCGCCCGATGGAGTTCGAGCGCGAAGGCGGAGGCGCACAGCGCCTCCGCGAGAAAGAGTCCAAGGTGAATGCCAAGAATTCTCTTAGTCGACGTTGCCACGAATCCCCACAATAGTTTCGTCCTCCGTTACTCTCTCAAACGAGTTTCACAAGAAACGCGTCGTCGCGAGGAGTGGTGTATGTCAAAGGGAGGGAGACTGGCGATAAGTCTCGGACTCTTCCTGGTAGCAGTCGGTCTCGTGGTGTGGGCAGTTGCCGCCTACCTCACCCCCGGCACGCCAGGCGGGGAAGTGAACTTCACGAACACCCAGTCTGCAGGTCAACCGGTGAATTTGACCGTTGAGTCCGTGGGATCGATTGGCTTTGGCCCACACCCGTCTTGGGTGTCGTACATGACGAAGGATCCTCACACGGGCCAGTGGATCCAAGACAACACGTGGGTCCTGCCGGCCAACACTCAGGTCAACATGACCGTCTACCAGTTCGACTCGGGTAGCCCTCTGCGCAACCAGCAGTGGGGTCAGGTCGAGGGGACTACCAACAACTCCGCGACCGTAAATGGCGCGAGCTTTACGCACTTTGATTCTCGCACCGGCGCGGGTGTGGGTCACACCTTCGCGATTCCCTCTATCGGTCTGGTGGTGCCCCTGCCGGGCGTCGCCAGTAGCAACATCTGCGGGGCTGGTCCTTGCCTGCCCTCGAAGTGGGCTCACAACACGGTCACCTTCAGCTTCAAGACTCCGGGGCCGGGATCGTACAACTGGCAGTGTTTCGTGCCTTGTGGCCTGGGTTACCTGTTCGGAAACGGAGGCGGGATGTCGCAAGAGAACTACATGGGTGGATTCTTGGATGTGGTGCGCTGATCATGGCAAATAACTCACAAGACACTCCGCGCGACTTGCGCAAGATGACCGGAATCTGGGTCGTTCTCTCGGTGGCGGCCGACCTACTCTTCTGGTTCCTCGTCGGTCCGCACGTTCCCCCGGGTCGCATGACCGAGACGGCGAAGAACAACCAGCTGGACTTCAACATCCTCTTGGTGATTGCCCTGCCCGTCATCATCGGCGTGTGGGTCTACATGGGATACGCGATCACGCACTGGAGCGCGAAGCGCAACGGTCCCGAACCCGTGGGCGGCGCCAGTGCTCGCTCGAACAAGAAGGCCCAAGTGTGGTGGATCGCCGTCACCTCCTTCGTGGTTCTCTTTCTCGCGGGCTTTGGGACCGTGGCTCTCATCGTGGATCACGGCTCAGGAGGTGGCGAGGGGCCGAATCCGGTGTGGATGCCAGCGGGTGCGGCCAGGGCCGAAACCGCGGCCATCAACGGCACTGGTACGGGCATCCTCACCGAGCCCGGCGGTGAGCACGTGCTACCGGTTCAGGTAATCGGTCAGCAGTGGAAGTTCACCTATCGGTACCCGACCTTCGGAGGATTTGAGTCCTCCCAGTTGATGTTGCCAGCGAATACGACGATCGCCTTTAACGTGACGTCTCTCGACGTGATCCACAGTTTCTGGGCCTACCAGCTCAGTGTGAAGGCCGACGCCAACCCCGGGGTTAATAACGTCGCCTTCACCGAGACGAAGAACGTGGGTAACTTCACCGTGCGTTGCTCGGAGTTGTGTGGACTATGGCACGGCGCGATGTTCAACTACGGCTCGGTGGTCTCGCCCTCTGACTTCGTGACGTGGGCGACGACGACCGAGGCGGCCAACCACGCAAACACGAAGGACTTGCCACCCTTTGCCTGGACCTACACACCCGACGCCAATAACGCGGCGGGTGGCTGGTTCCCCGACGGAACCGTGACCCCCTACAGCACCGTGGAGACCTACGGCGCCAAGCAACCGGCGTCGTGACCATGCAGACCTTGACTGAACTGACCGCAGTATCGACAGAAACGGAGATCGGGCGATGACGATAAGCGCCGAACGACCGACAGAGGTGGCGACCAGCGTGGCCCCACCCGCCAGGGTGTCGACGCCCTGGACGCAGCGCCCAGGCTGGATGAGCCAGCACCTGGGCACCGCCATTGTGGGTGGCTTCCTGGGCTACATCTTGGGCCACTGGTTCGGGAACTACATCTCCAGTAGTTACCCCTACATCGTCAACAGCGGCCAGAATTCGATTGCGGTGACCCTGGCCCTGACCGGGATGGTCGTGGGATGGTTGCTCGGCATTGGGGCGCTGAACTACCCCCTGGCCAAGCTCATTGGTAAGGACGCACCCGCCGAGTCCGAGGTGAAGGGCTGGAGCAAGTACTTCCGCTACAGCACCGACCACAAGGTGGTGGGCATGCAGTACGTCGTGGGCGTGCTGCTGTTCATGTTCACCGGCGGCCTCCTCGCCATGGCGATTAGGACCGAGCTGCTCAACCCGACGACGCACGTCTTCGGGCCGGGCACCTACATCGAGATCGTCTCCGAGCACGGCACGATCATGATGATGATGGCGACCTCGATCATCGTGGGTCCGTTGGGCAACTACTTGGTGCCGCTCATGATCGGCTCGCGTCGCATGGCCTTTCCGCGCATCGAGGCGTTCAGCTTTTGGATCTTCATCGCGGGCTACATGGTCATCTTCTCGGCCCTACCCTACGGAGGGTTCTCCACGGGCTGGACGGGCTACGCGCCGTTGCAGACCCAAAACGGTCCGGGCATGATTTCCTACCTCCTCGGATTTGCCGTGATTGGCATGGGCATGATGGCCGCGGGCTTTAACATCGCGGTGTCGATCATCAACTACCGGGCACCGGGCATGACGTGGAGCCGCGTTCCAATCTTCGTTTGGTCGATCCTCGCGACGGCGTCGCTGCTCACGCTGGCGACTCCTGTCCTCTTTGCGGGTGGCCTGTTCGGCATCCTCGACAAGACGGTGCAGACTGCGTTCTACGTCGACGAGCACGGCGGCAGCTCGTACCTCTGGCAGAACCTCTTCTGGTTCTTTGGACACCCCGAGGTGTACATCATGGCTTTGCCGGGCTTTGGCATCGTCGCCGAAATCCTGCCGGTCTTCACTCGAAAGCCGCTCTTTGCCTACAAGGTGGCAGCCTCGGGAATGATCGGCGTGGCCCTGCTGTCCTTCTTCGTCTGGCAGCACCACCTCTTCCAGAGTGGCATCAACCCGGACATGCGCCCGTTGTTCATGCTCACCACCGAGCTCATCTCCATCCCCACGGGATTCATCTTCTTGGTGGGAATGGGAACGCTCTATCGGGCGAAGATCCGCTTCGAGATTCCCATGCTGTTCGCGATGGCGCTGTTCTTTAACTTCCTGATCGGTGGCGTGACCGGAGTGTTCCTCTCGGACGTGCCGGTGAACGTGACGGTGCACGGAGGCTTCTTCGTGCTCTCGCACTTCCACTACACGATCATGGGCGGACTGCTCTTCGCGTTCATGGCGGGACTCTACTTCTGGCTGCCCAAGATGACTGGTCGCATGATGAACAAGAAGCTCGGACTCATCCACTTCTGGATGATGTTCGTGTTCTTCAACCTCACGTTCTTCCCGATGTTCATCATCGGTCTGCTGGGTCAGCCACGTCGTGTGTTTACCTACGCGTCGAACTTGCAGGGTCTCAACGACTTCTCGTCGATCAGCGCCTTCTTGCTGGGCCTGTCCTTCCTCGTCTTCGCCTTCAACTTGGTGTGGTCGATGTGGATCAGTCCCGAGAAGGCCCCGGCGAACCCGTGGGACTCGTTGGGCCTGGAGTGGCAGACCGCCTCGCCGGTACCGGCGCACAACTTTGACCGGATTCCCGTGATCATGACCGACCCGTACCACTACAGCGAGCCCGGTGCGCCGGCGCTGGCCGACTTCGGTGGTGCCTCGTCTGGTGCCGCCACATCCGACAGCCACTCGGCTAAGAACGAGGGAGCAGATAATGACTGACATCTTCAAGGGATCAAAGGCTCCTAACGCCACCCCCGAGGAGCGTGAGTTCGAATTGCGGGCTCACCTGGGTTCGATCTGGACGGGGGGGCGACTCTTCATCGGCATGTACACCTTCATGCTGGCGTCGATCGCCTTTGCCTACTTCTACCTGCGTTCCAGCAACAACGCCCAGCTGTGGCGTCCGAACCACATCACGGCGCCCACGTACTACGGCTTCTTCATCTACGGCTTCATGGTCCTCACGGCGATCCTCGCGATCTACGGGCAGTGGCGCCTGCGCAAAGGTGAGGTGGCCGACTGGCAGGTGGCCGGCTGGACGGGTGTCGCGTCGGGTCTCATCGCGCTGTTCTTGCAGATCTGGGAGTTCACGCGCGTTCCCTTCTACCCGGGCTCGAGCGGTTACGCCTCGACGTTCATTGGCTACGCGGTGATGAATATCGGCACGATTGTGGTGGGCACGTACTGGCTGGAGACCACACTGGCGCGCGGCCTGCGCATGCGTAAGGAGCTGGGTGATGGCGCGGAGATCTCCTCGAGTCCCGCGGCCCAGTCCTTTCGCGCCAACGTTGCCTCGATGACCTACAACTGGGGCTTCATCGCTTTGGGCGCAACGCTGTTCCTGGTGTTGTTCTACCTCATGTAGTCACTGGTCCGCGAGGGCCGTGAGTTCGTGGGAATTTGTGTTCGAGAGACAAGGATGAGGTCAAAATGCTAGGAGCAGACGGGTACATCGGCGCGCAGGTCCAGACAATGGTGGTCCTGCTCGGCGTGCTGTTTGGCGTCGTCATCTGGGGATTCTTCCAGCGTCGACCGTCGAAGTGAGCGCTCGCGCGAACCTGACGAGCGCCGATGGCGTTGAGCGGTTTCGCGGGGTGGTCGCGCTCGCGGGACTGGCGACGTGGGTGATCGCTCTCGTGGCGTCACTGGCAAGCTGGGTGTCGCACTACGAAGTGGCCCAGGCAGTGCAATTTGCGACATTTGCCATGGTCGTGCCGGCGCTACTGGTCACCGGCGCTCCCTGGCGACGAGTGGGGCTCGCCTCGGGCGAGCCCTTTCGTCTTGGTGACGACGGAGCGCTGCTCTCGCCCTCGAGGCTGGGCGTGATGGATCGCCTCGCCGAGCGAGCGCGTCGGCGCCGCGGCCACACGCATATCTTCACCGTGGGCATCATCTACCTGGCGCTCGTGATCGCCTGGCGAACCGCGCCCGCGGTGAACGCTCTGGTGCGTCACCCCTGGCTGGTGCTCGTCGAGTCGCTCACGCTCGTGGCGAGCGGGGTGTGGACGTGGTTGAGCATCGTCGAGTCGCCTCCGGTGTCGCCGGCGACAACGCGACCCTTTCGCATCGGCGTTGCCGCGGTATCGATGTGGACAGTGTGGGTCGTCGCCTACCTCGACGGCATGTCGCAAACCACGTGGTACGCGGCGTTCCACCACGTAGCGGGCCAGGGACTCTCTCTCACCGCTGACCAGCAACTCTCCGCCGGCGCGCTCTGGCTCGTCTCGGCCGCAGTCTTCATGCCCGTGGTGTTCTGGAACCTCATTCACTGGCTCCAGTCCGAAGACGACCCCAATGAAGAACTGATCCGGCTGCTGCGTGAAGAGCGCAGTCGCGGGAACTTCGACACCTCGGCCTAGCTCAGGCCACCGCCGGTAGTTGGGCTAGCGAGAGGGGCGTGAGGCGACCTCCGAGCAGCGCGTTCGCCCGTGACCAGTCGGCCAGTGCCTGGTCACGCTCGGCGTTGAGCAGGGTCGTGCGCGCGCGCAGAGCGCTCAAGGTCTTCGCGTCGCCGGGGTGGTTGTAGAGGAACATGATGTCGTTGATGGCGCCCAGCGCGTCAGAGGTGATCCAGGTCACGACGACCGTGTGCATGTTGTCGATGTACTTGCCGGCCTTCGTATCGAGGGCCTGGAAGTTGTTGGTGACGTCGTAGATCGCGCCACTGGTAAATGAGCAGGCCGACTGATCGTCGGTCATCCACTTGGGGAACTTCTGAGGCTGTGCGGGGGTGGCACTGCCGGCAATCGTCGTGGCGTAGTAGTGGTACATCTCCGCGACGGCGTAGTTGCACGGTGCGATGTCGCCGTTGATCTGTTTAATGGACGCGTTCTGTGCCGAGGCGTCCTCGTTGACCGAAATGTGGTGGGGCAGGTCGCTCAAGACGGACACGCCCACCACGACGACGAGGGCGGCGCTGAGAAGAAACCACGGACGGCGGTACCACACGGCCTTCGTGCTGGCCAGTGACGACGCTGGCATGGCCCCCGGATTGTACGAAGTTGGTTGGTCGGGGCTATCCGTCATCGGATCAGACTACCGGCGACATTGGCGAGGCCCCGCGAAAATCGCCGCTGGATCGTGGCACTGAGGTGGTAGCGGCCGTCGTGGCTTTCGTTGGCGAAGGGCAGGGCCAGGGAACGCAGGCGTCCCCGAGGGTCGATGAAGTAGAGCACGTTGTTGTGCGCGATCTGCTGAGCCTGGGCTCCCACGCTCACGGCCACGCCGTAGTTGGTCCACACGTCGTTGAGCTGATTGAGACTGCCGCTCAGGAACGAGACCGTGGGGATGCCCGCGAGTCCCGGAACGTCCAGGGCGGCGACGTGGGGGTTCACCGACGTGAATTGGGGATCGGTGTTGACGATCGCCACGCGCACCGACGATGCGCGGGCGCCCAGGTCGCGTAGCGCCATGCGCAGCTCGGCGCCGAGCACGGGGCAGATGTCGTGGCACCTCGCGTCGTAGAACGTCACGATCACAACGTGGCCGCGTTGGTCGGCGAGGTGCCAGGGTTTTCCCAACTGCGTCGTGAGCGAGAGAGCGGGAGCGGTCACGGTGCCCAGTGGCTTGAGGCCCAGGAGCGACGTGACGCTGGCGCCCAGGGGCGCCTGGGCGACGGGTGGCGCCTGGGCCACCAGCGTGGTGGTCGTGGTCGTGGCCGGTGTGGCTCCACCCATGACCCTCTCCAGTAGCGTGCCGCCACCACCGAGGACGACCACCGCGGCGATCACCCACTTGAAGAAGGACGAGGGGAGCGAGGCGCGCGCGTTGGTGAGGCTCTCGTTGAACGCTCGCGCTCGGTCTTCCTCGCTGAGGTGCAGACCTTGGGGATCCTCGGGGGAGAAGTCGTCGTTCACGAGTACGACAACTCTAGTGAGTTGGTGGCCCCAACAGACGTAAATCGCAGTGCCAGAACGGGTCGCGAGCCGATAGGGTGATCGCGTGGAGGGCGGCGAGACGGGCGAAGCGACGCAGTCGCGACTTCGCGGACGGGCCGCGGCGAAGGCGCACGCGACGTTGCTCCTCGGGCTCGCCCTGTGCGCCGTCGCCTTCTGGTTCGAGCTGGGCCGCGCGCTCGGCGGCAACGGGCTGAGCTGGGCCTACGTCTTTGAGTGGCCACTACTCGCGGGTTTTGCCGTGTACATGTGGTGGAAGGTGATCCACCCGACCGCGTCGCCGCCGCGCGACAAGGCGCCGCGCCCCGCGGTGGCGCCCGAGTACAGCGGAATGCTCGCCGCCTGGCAAGAGCACCAGAGCGAGTTGGCCGCCCAGCGCGAGCGCGACGAATCCCTCCGAGCGAGCGAGGACGACCGGTGAACATCCTCGTGGCGCACTGGAGTTTTGATCCCATGATCTTCGTGGTGCTCGCCACGATCGGGGCTCACGAAGTCGGCCTACGGCGCCTGAGCGAACACTCGCGACCCGAACGCACGAGGCGGCGTCGGCGAAAGTCCTACGTGTTCTATGCCGGCCTCGCGCTGCTCGTGCTGACGGTGGCCTCTCCCGTGGACTACTGGGCGTCGGACTACTTCTACGTGCACATGCTCGAGCACATCGTCTTAGCCTTCGCCACGCCGATGATGGTGGTGATCGGGGCGCCCTGGCTGCCACTCATGTTCGCACTTCCGGTAGGCGCTCGCCGGCGGGTGGGGCGCTTCATTTACCTCAGTGGCGGGGCCCGGCCACTTCGAGTCGCTGGTCGTTTGGTGCGCAACCCCTGGGTGGGCCTGGTGTCGTTTAACGCCGTGATGGTGCTGTGGCACATCCCCTACTGGTTCGAGCTCGCTCAGAGGAATGGCTTCGTCCACGTCTGGGTCATGCACGGGTCCTTTCTCGTCACCGGCGTCCTCTTCTGGCTGCAGATACTGCCGTCGCCGCCGGTCAAGGCGGCCAAGGGCGCCATCTGGCAGTCCGGCGCGATCTTGGGCACGAATGTGGTCATGACGCTGCTCGCGATGGCGATGAGCTTCTTTTCGTCTACGAGCTGGTATCCGAGTTACGCCCACATTGCCGGCGTGACGTTCTCGCCCTTCGCCGACCAGCAGATCGGTGCGGCGATCCTGTGGGTCTGCGGAGACTTCTGGGCGGTGCCGGTACTCAACATGGTGTTGCGTCGCGCCGTGGCCAGTGAGGGCTCGATGTCAAACGTGTTCGACCGGCTGATCAGTCGCGCCATTCACCTCAAGCCCGAGGCGCACGCGCGCCACGCCGCTCTCAGTGCGGAGCGAGAGGTGGCGGCCGAGTGAGCGTCTGGTAAGGTGACGTGACGTCGTGAAGCGAGTCCCGAGAGGCTCGTACGACGGGAGGAAACGTGACAGGCAGTCCGAGTCGAGAACCGTCCGCGCGCGCGGTGTTCGTTCCGACCTCTCTCATCCTTTCGAGCGACGACGTGGCCCGCACTCTGCGGCGAATGGCCCACGAGATCCTCGAACACCACCGTGACAACGAGGATCTCGTCATCATCGGGCTCCAAACCGGCGGCGTTGACGTGGCGCGCGCCCTCACGGCGCACGTGCACGAACTCGGCGCCACGTCGGCTGTCTCGGGTGTTCTTGACGTGGCGTACTGGCGTGACGACGCCCACGTTCGTCCGCTGGTGGACGCCACCTCCACCGTGATTCCCGGCGATCTCACCAACCGCGTGGTCATTCTCGTCGACGACGTCCTCTACACCGGGCGTACGATCCGCGCGGCGCTCAACGCTCTCTCCGAGTGGGGTCGGCCCCGACTCATCGAGCTCGCGGTTCTCGTCGATCGAGGTCACCGCGAGCTGCCCATTCGCCCGGACTACGTCGGCAAGAACCTACCCACGGCGCCTCGCGAGGCCGTGCTGGCCAGTCTCGACGGCGTGTGGATCGGTGTGGAGGAGGCGTCGTGATGGACTCCCTTCGCGGGCAGAATCTCCTGGATTTGGGCGAGCTGAGCCGCAGCGCACTTATCGAGGTGCTCGACACCGCCGAGTCCTTCGTCGAGGTGAATCGACGCGTGGTCAAGAAAGTCCCCGCTCTCAAGGGCCGCGTCGTCGCGTCACTGTTTTTCGAAGAGTCCACCCGCACTCGCCTGAGCTTCGAGACGGCGGCCAAGCGCCTCAGCGCTGACGTTCTCTCCCTCGCGGTGGCGTCGTCGAGCGTGAAGAAGGGCGAGAGTCTCAAAGACACGATCGCCACCATCGAGGCTCTCGGCATCGACGCCGTGGTGATGCGCCACCGCTCGAGCGGTGCCGCGGTCCAAGTCGCGAGGTTCGTGCCCCACGTGCGAGTGATCAACGCGGGAGACGGCCTGCACCAGCACCCCACGCAGGGTCTGCTCGACGCCTTCACGCTGCGCAGCGTCCTCGCCGAGCGTCGAGGTGAACGCGGTCGCGACACCGGCGCCGAACTCTTCGCGGGCCTGCGTGTGCTGATCGTGGGCGACATCCGACACTCGCGCGTCGCGCGCAGTGACGTCGACGCCTACGTGGGCCTCGGGGCAACGGTCAGCCTCGCGGCGCCGGGCACCCTCTTGCCCGAGGGCGTCGAGGAGTGGCCGGTCGACGTGGTCGATGACTTTGACGAGTCGCTCGCGCGGGCCGATGTGATTGGCGTCTTGCGCCTTCAGCACGAGCGCGGCACGGGGGCTTTCGTCCCGAGCCTCTCAGAGTTCACCGCGACCCACGGACTCACTGCGGCGCGAGTCGCGCGCCTCTCGCCCGAGACGATCATCATGCACCCCGGACCAATGAATCGAGGTGTCGAGATCGACGCGTCGGTCGCGGACTCGCCCGCGTCGGTCATCACGCGTCAGGTCGCCAACGGGGTGCCGGTTCGCATGGCGGTGCTCTATCTCAGCGTGGCCGGCGGGGAGGGGGCGTGGTGAGCGAGCTCGTACTCCGGGGGGGAACGGTGATTCGTCACCACGACGCGTATCGCGCAGACGTGCGCGTGGCCGAGGGTCGCATCGTGCAGGTCGCGCCCTCCATCGACGCCACGGGCGGAGCGCGCGTCATCGACGCGCGGGGCTGTTGGATCGGCCCCGCGCTCGTGGATCTGCACGCGCACCTTCGCGAGCCCGGGTTGGAGGCCGCCGAGACGATTGACAGCGGCGCGCGCGCGGCCGCCGTCGGTGGATACGGCGCGGTGGTGGCTATGCCCAACACTGAGCCTGCGCTCGACAGTGTCGCGCTCGTGGCTTTCGTCTTGGCCCGGGGGGCGACGACCGGCATCGACGTCGCGGTGGCCGGGGCCATCACCCAGGGGCGCCGCGGCGAGAAGCTCGCACCCATTGCCGAGATGGCGGCGCTAGGCGTACGCCTTTTTACCGACGACGGCGCCGGCGTGGCGAGCGCCGAGGTGATGCGTCGGGCCTTGCGCTACGCCGCGCCACTGGGCGTGCGACTGGCCCAACACTGCGAGGAGCCGTCGATGGTCCAGGACGGAACGATGAACGACGGCCCGCTCGCGGGACGCCTGGGCCTGGTCGGACGACCGGCGCTCGCGGAGGAACTGATGGTGCTGCGCGACCTTGAGTTGGTGCGCGCGACCGGCGCGAAGATGCACTTCTTGCACCTCTCGACGGCTCGGGCGATCGGCCTCGTGGCCGCGGCGCGGCGCGAAGGCCTCGACGTCACCGCCGAAGTGGCGCCGCATCACTTCACGCTCGATGAGTCGGCGTGCTCTGACTACGACCCGCTCTTTAAGGTCAATCCCCCCCTTCGGTCACTCGCCGACGTCGCCGCACTTCGCGCGGCCCTGCGCGCGGGCGACGTCGACGCGGTCGCCACCGACCACGCGCCCCACGCGCCCGAGTCCAAGGACCTCGCCTTCGACGAGGCGCCGGCGGGAATGCTCGGCCTCGAGCACGCCGCAGCCCTGACCCTCGAGGCCCTCGGTGGCGAGGAGGCTGACGCGCACCAGTTCTTCTCGCTGCTCAGTCGTCGACCGGCCGCCATTGCGCAGTTGCGCGCCGGAGACGCTCGCGTCGCCCTGAGCGCTCACGGGGGCGAGGTGGCCGAAGGTGAGGACGCCAACGTGGTGGTCTTTGATCCGCGCGAGTCCTGGACCGTGGACCGCGAGCGGCTGCAGAGTCGCGCTCGCAACACTCCCTACCACGCGCGCACTCTGCGCGGACGCGCGCGCGCGACCATCGTGCGCGGACGCCTCGTGGCCTACGACGGCGAGGCGCTGTGACGCGCCCCCGCGCTTCCTTGGTGTTGGCCGACGGCGCGACCTTTGAGGGCTACGCCGCGGGCTTCTTGCCTAAAGAGGGTGTCACGACGGGCGAGTTCGTGTTCAATACGTCGCTCGCGGGCTACCAGGAAATCATCACCGACCCGAGCTACGCCGGCCAGGTGATCAGCTTCACCTACCCGCACATTGGCAACTACGGCGTCACCCCCCTCGATGACGAGGCCGTGCGACCCTGGTGTCGCGGCGTGGTGGTTCGCGATCTCTCGCCGGTGGCCTCGAACTGGCGCTCTCGCGCCACGCTCGAGGAGTACCTCATCGAGCGGCGGGTGCCGGCCATCGTCGGGGTGGACACCCGGCGGCTCACGCGTCACCTGCGCGAACACGGCGCGCTCGCGGGAGCCTTCGGCCACGGTGACCCCGCGGCGGTGGCGGCGGCCGGCGCGGCGGCGCGCGGCACGGACAACACGGACTTCGTCTCCGAAGTGTCAACGCCCACGCCCTACGCGCGCGGTGAGGGACCCCGCCACGTGGTGGCCTACGACTTCGGCATCAAGACGACCATGGTTGACCAACTCGCCCAGCGCTTTCGCGTCACCGTGGTGCCGGCGTCAACGAGCGCCGAGGAGGTGCTCGCCCTCGCTCCCGACGGCGTGATGCTCTCCAACGGCCCCGGGGACCCCGCGGCGTTGGGAGCGCTCGTCGAGCAAATTCGTCAACTGGTCGGGGTGGTGCCGATCTTTGGCATCTGTCTCGGGCACCAGCTGCTCGGGGTGGCCCTGGGTGGCCGGACGTTCAAGTTGCCCTTTGGGCATCACGGTGGCAACCACCCGGTGAAGGATCTCTCGACGGGCCGCATCGAGATCACGGCCCAAAATCACAACTACGCGCTCGCCGCGGACTCACTTGAGGGCGTTCACGTGAGCCACGTGAACCTCAACGACGGCGTCATCGAGGGGATTGAGTCGCCGCGCGCGCGGTGCTTCTCCGTGCAGTATCACCCCGAGGCGGGTCCCGGTCCCCACGACGCGCGCTACCTCTTCGATCGATTCGCGACCCTCATGGAGATGACTGATGCCCCGGCGTAGTGACATCACGAGCATCATGGTGATTGGTTCGGGTCCGATAGTCATCGGCCAGGCCTGCGAATTCGACTACTCGGGCACTCAGGCCTGTCAAGTGCTTCGCGACGAGGGCTATCGCGTGGTGCTCGTCAATTCGAATCCGGCCACGATTATGACCGACCCGGGCACGGCCGACGTGACCTACGTTGAGCCCCTCGACGCGGACGTCATCGAGGACATCCTCGAGCGCGAGCGCCCCGACGCGCTGCTGCCCACCCTCGGCGGCCAGACGGCCCTCAATCTCACCATGCAACTCGTCGAGCGCGGCGTCTTGGAGCGACTCGGCGTCGAGGTGATCGGGGCTCGACCCGAGGCCATCGCCACGGCGGAGAATCGCGAGCTCTTCAAGGCGGCGATGGCTGACATTGGCCTCGCGGTGCCCGAGTCGGGCTTCGCCCACGACGTGGACGAAGCCGTCGCGATCGCCGAACGCATCGGGTGGCCGATCATCGTGCGCCCGAGCTACATCCTCGGGGGAGCGGGCACGGGCATCGCCAGTGACCTCGTGTCGTTTCGTCGTCTCGCGGCCGAGGGCATCGTCGCCTCGCCGATCGGCGAGATTCTCGTCGAGAAGTCGATCGCGGGCTGGAAGGAGTACGAGCTCGAGGTCATGAGGGACCGCGCCGACAACTGCGTGGTGGTCTGCTCGATTGAGAACGTCGATCCCATGGGGGTGCACACGGGCGACTCCATCACCGTCGCCCCGGCTCAGACGCTCTCGGACGTCGAGTACCAGGCAATGCGCGATGACGCCTTCGCGGTCCTTCGCCGCGTGGGGGTGGAAACCGGTGGCTCCAACGTTCAGTTCGCCGTGAATCCCGACGACGGCCAGCGCCTCGTCATTGAGATGAATCCGCGCGTGTCGCGTTCGAGCGCGCTGGCCTCCAAGGCCACGGGCTTTCCCATCGCCAAGATCGCGGCGCGCCTCGCCGTGGGATACACCCTCGACGAAATTCGAAACGACATCACGCGCGTCACCCCCGCGAGCTTCGAGCCGGTGATCGACTACGTCGTGACCAAGATTCCCCGCTGGGCCTTTGAGAAGCTGCCCGGCGCGAGTCCCCGTCTCGGCACGCGTATGCAGTCCGTCGGCGAGGTGATGGCGATCGGGCGAAACTTCGCCGAATCGCTGCAAAAGGCGGTGCGTTCGCTCGAACAGGGACGCGCTGGCTTCGTGAGTGCCTCTGACGAGTTTGCCGACCTGAGCGACGAGGAGCTGCGCGAGCGCTGCGTGTTTGCCACACCCGAACGGCTCTACGCGCTCGGCGAGGCTCTCACCCGTGGCGTCTCCGTGGACGAACTCGCGCGCACCACCCGCGTGGATCGGTGGTTCCTCGCCCAGATGCACGAGATCGTCCTCGCGGCGCGAGAGCTGGCGCGAGTTGACCTCGCGGATCTCGATCGCCAGGGTTGGCTCGTCTACAAGCGCCTGGGCTTTTCGGACACCCAGATCGCCGAACTCGTCGGCGCCGTGGCCTCGGACGTCACGGCGTGGCGCCGCGCGGCCGGCGCGCACACCGTCTTTAAGACGGTGGACACGTGCGCCGCGGAGTTCGAGGCTGCGACGCCGTATCACTACAGCACCTACGACGACACGAGTGAAGTCGCCCCCTCCTCGCGCGATCGGGTCATCATCCTCGGCTCGGGGCCCAATCGCATCGGCCAGGGCATCGAGTTCGACTACTGCTGCGTGCACGCGTCCTTCGCGCTCTCGGCGATGGGCTACGAGACCGTGATGGTCAACTGCAACCCCGAGACCGTTTCGACGGACTACTCGACGTCGGATCGGCTCTACTTCGAGCCGCTCACGCCCGAGGACGTGGCGGCAGTCCTTGAGGCCGAGCAGGCGGCCTGTCGTGATGGCGCTCGCGTCGCGGGGGTGATCGTCTCGCTGGGGGGCCAGACCCCCCTCAAGCTCTCTCACTCGCTCGACCCCTCACTCGTCCTCGGTACGCCGGTCGCCTCCATTGACGCCGCGGAGGATCGTGAGCACTGGTCGGCCATCTGTCAGCGACTCGGCCTGCGCCAGCCCCCGGGCGACGTGGTGCTCTCTCTGGAGAAGGCGCGCGACGTCGTCGCGCGCATCGGCTACCCGGTCCTCGTGCGTCCCAGCTACGTCCTGGGCGGTCGGGCGATGGAGATCGTCTACGACGACGAGTCGCTCGCGCGGGTGATGGAAAATCTCACCAGCGCTCACGGGGCGCTCGCTCGTGAGGGCGGCGTGTCGGCGACGAGGCCGATTCTCATCGACAGTTTCCTCGAAGACGCCATCGAAGTCGACGTCGACGCGATTCGCGACGCCGACGGGGACCTCTACATCGCGGGCGTCATGGAGCACGTCGAGGAGGCGGGCGTGCACTCGGGCGACTCGGCCTGCGCGCTGCCGCCCCAGACGCTCTCGCGCGCGGTGCTGGCGGCCCTCGACGACTACACCGCACGCATTGCCGAGGACCTCGGGGTCGTGGGACTGATCAACGTGCAGTACGCGGTCAAGGATGAGGAGCTCTACGTGCTCGAGGCCAATCCGCGCGCGAGTCGCACGGTTCCCTTCGTCGCCAAGGCGACCGGCGTCTCGGTCGCCCAAGTCGCGGTGCGCGTGATGATGGGCGAGACGCTCGCCCAGTTGCGCGAGCGCGGCGACGTGCCGTACGCGACGCCGCGTCCGTCCTACGTGAGTGTCAAGGAGGCCGTGCTGCCCTTTAGCCGCTTTCCGGGCGTCGACACGGTACTCGGGCCCGAGATGCGTTCGACCGGCGAGGTGATGGGGGTCGGCGAGAGCTTCGGCATCGCCTTCGCCAAGGCCCAATTGGCCGCGGGTACCGGACTTCCCAACGAGGGTCAGGTTTTTCTCTCACTGGCCGATCGCGACAAGGTCAACGGCCTCGAGCTCGCTCGCCAGTTGCGCGCGCTGGGCTTTCGCCTCGCGGCGACCGTCGGCACCGCGGGGTTCCTGCGGGCCCACGACGTCGAGGTCGCGACCCTCGTGGGCAAGGTGGGCGTGGCCGAACTGGGCGTCGACGCCGTGAGCCTCATCGCCTCCGGTGAAGTTCAGCTCGTCGTGAACACGCCCTCGGGCAAGGGCGCGCACGCCGACGGTGTGCAGATCCGCGAGGCGAGCGTCGCGAACGCGGTGCCGTGTCTCACCACGCTCAACGCCGGGTTGGCCGCCGCGAAGGGCATCGCTGACACGCGCGAGCGCGGTTGGCGCGTCGCCTCTCTCCAGGAGCTGCACCGGTGATCGACCTCAGTGTGAACGTGGGCGCGAACACCTTTACCTCACCCGTAATGACCGCCGCCGGGACCTCGGGTTACGGGGACGAGCTCGCCGGGTACGGCGACCTCTCGCAATTGGGCGCGGTAGTGACGAAGTCGCTCACGTCCTATCCCTGGACGGGCAATCCCGCGCCGCGCGTCGCGGCCTGGGGTGAGCACATGCTCAACGCGGTGGGCCTCTCCGGTCCCGGTGTCACCGCGTGGCGCCGCGACGACCTGACGAGGTTGGCCGAGCGCGGTGCGACCGTTGTCGCCTCGGTGTGGGGGCGCAGCATCTCGGACTTTGCCGAGGCCATCGAGCAGATGCGAGGGGCCGAGGTCGCCGCCATTGAGATCAACGTCAGCTGTCCCAACCTGGAAGATCGCTCGCGCATGTTCGCTCACTCGCCGCGTGCCACCGCCGAAGTCATCGCCGCCTGTCGCGAGGCGGAAGTGCCGCTGTGGGTCAAGCTCAGCCCCAACACCCCCGACCTGCTCGAGGTCGCCCAGAGTGCGGTGGACGCGGGTGCCGAGGCGCTGGTCCTCGTGAACACTCTGCTCGGCCTCGTCGTCGATCTCGAGAGCCGCCGACCCGCGCTGGGCAACGGCGGCGGGGGTCTGAGTGGCCCGGGGCTTCACCCGGTCGCGCTGCGAGCGGTCTACGAGTGTCGCGCGGCCATGCCGACGATTCCGATTGTGGGCGTGGGGGGAGTCGCGAGCGGCGAGGACGCGGTGGCGATGATCATGGCGGGCGCCAACGCCGTCGAAGTGGGAACCGCGACGTTCGCTGATCCCCGTGCGCCCTGGCGCGTGCAGCGAGAGCTCACCGATTGGCTCGCGCGTCACGACTGCACGTCACCGTCGCAAATCTGGGGTGCGGCCCATGGCTGAGTCCTTCGGTGAGCGACTGGCCAGTGCAATCGTCGCGCGCGGGCCCCTGTGCGTGGGCGTCGATCCCAGCGCGGAGGTGCTGCGCTCGTGGGGGCGTTCGGACACGGTGGGCGACCTTGAGTACGCGAGCCTTCGCCTCCTCGAAGCCGTCGGCGCGAGCGCGACCGCCCTCAAACCCCAGGTCGCGTTCTACGAGCGCTTCGCCTCGGCCGGTTTCGCGGTGCTCGAACGCGTCATCGCCGAAGCGCGCGCGAGTGGGCTCCTCGTCATCGCCGACGCCAAGCGCGGCGACATCGACTCGACGAACGAGGGGTACGCGAGCGCGTGGCTCGAGGACTCCTCGCCGCTGTGCGTTGACGCACTCACGGTGAGTCCCTACGTGGGTCTCGGGGCCCTGGGGCCCTTCGTGGAGCGTGCGCGGCGCGGGGCACGGGGACTGTTCGTCCTGGCGGCGACGTCCAACCCCGAAGGTCGTCGCATCCAGAGTGCGCGCACTCTCGGGGGAGACAGCGTCGAGGTCGACGTTTTGGCGGGCGTGGCTGCTCTCAACGCGCGCCGCGACGGACGCGGTGCGGTGGGCGTGGTCATCGGGGGCACCCGCGCGGCGCCAGACTTCCCCCTGGACGAGCTGGGGGGCCCGGTCCTCGTGCCGGGCGTCGGCGCCCAGGGAGCGACGCCCGAGGACGTGGCCCGGGTGACGGCGAAATGCGCTCGTGCCAGCGTTCTGGCCAGTGTCAGCCGGGCGATCAGCGGGGCCGGTCCCGACCGTGGCGCCCTGGCCGACGCGGCCGCCCGATGGCGTGACGCGACCGCCGCTCACCTGCTCTAAACGGGGTTGGGCCGCGAGGGGTATTCTGTGGGCGTGACCCCCACCCCGCCCTCACTGACGCAAGAACAGCGGGTGCAGGCCTCGCGTCTCGCGGTGGCGAATCGTCGCCGACGCGCCGAGGTGAAGCGCCTGGTGAAGTCCGGGCAGATGTCGCTCGAGGAGATCTTCACCCTCGCCGAGGGCGAGGAGTGCGTCGCGCAAATGCGCGCCTACGACCTCATCAGCGCGCTGCCAGCGATCGGCGAGGTCAAGGCCGAGCGCATCATGGCTAAGGCCGCGATCGCCAAGACCCGTCGCATTCGAGGACTCGGACCTAAGCAGCGCGCCGAGTTGTTCCGCGCCCTTGTCCGCTGAGAGCACACCGCTGATTGCCGTCCTCATCGGCCCGGGCGGCGTGGGCAAGGGCACGATTGCCAGTCGCCTCATCGACGCGGATGATCGGCTGCGACTGAGTCGATCGTGGACGACGCGTCCCCAGCGAGCGGGCGAGCGAGGCAGTGAGTACGTCTTCGTCGAGCGCGAGGACTTCGAGCGCGCGATCGACGAGGGCCGCTTCCTCGAGTGGGCCCAGTTCCAGGGCAATCTCTACGGCACCCCCCGGCCCGAGCCCGATCCCGAGGGGGACCTCCTGCTCGAAATTGAGGTCCAGGGGGCAGAGCAGGTACGTCGCGAGCATCCCGACGCGGTCATCTTCTTGATCGAAGCTCCGTCGATGTCAGACTTGGAGGAGCGCCTGCGCCGTCGGGGCGACGGCGAGGACCACGTGCGCCGCCGTCTGGCCAGCACGCCCGAGGAGATCGAACGGGGCCGGAGTCTGGCGTCGTTCGTCGTCGTCAATGACGACCTGGAGCGGGCGACCAGCGAAATCCTCTCTATACTGGAAGGACTCCGTTCCGCACGATCGGACCCTTCGACAAAGGACTAATCCATGGCCGAACGCCCGACGCTCGTAGACCCGCCCATCGAAGACCTGCTGGCCAAGGTCGGTGACTCGAAATTCACCCTCGTGGCGGTCGCGGCGATTCGAGCGCGTGAAATCAACGAGTACTACAACGGCCTCGGCGTTGGTCACGGTGCTCTCATTCCGCCCCAGGTGACGTCACTGTCGAACAAGTCGCTGTCACTCGCCCTCGAAGAGCTCTACGAAGACAAGCTTGAGTTCCAC
>JAJYAC010000105.1 GCA_021779735.1 Actinomycetes bacterium | reverse complement strand
GCGCACGCGCAACGTGGTCACGTGCGCCGAGCCGACCCGCTGGGCGCTCGCGCGCCACCCCGGTATCCAGGTCATAGAACGCAGCAGGGTCGTGGGCGCCGTCGCGTGCACCCTCACCCACGTGTCACCCCAGAGAGCGTTGCGAATGCTGCGCACGTGACCCGTGGCGAGCGACGCGACCCAGGCACTGGGCAGAACTGACGTCGCGCGAAAGAACGCGAGTCCCCCGCTCGTCTCGCGCAGACGCCACGAGCGAGTGGCGACGGCCTGCTGGAAGGTGGTGGTGAGCTGGTAGGTCGCACCCGTCGTCAACGTCACGAGGCTCGATCCCACGCGCAGGCCGTCGCGCGCGTGAACGACAATTCCCGCGGCGGCCAGAGATTCCGGCAAAGCCATCGTCACCTCGCGCCCACCCTGACCCACGATGGGGGTGCCGATGGGCTTACCCGTGGGATCGAGGAGCTGGACCGTGAACGACGACGCCGACATCGGCGCGCCGTCGACGCCCGAGAGTCGAAGCTTCGTCACGTGCCACACCTCGCCGAAGTAGCGAAACGTCGTGCTCTGGCTGCGCGGCGCCACACAGTACTGGGGTGACAAAACGTGGGGCCCGCTCGTCAACTGATTGCTCGCCAGTACGAGCGACGCGAGACGAAGTTGGCGGAACTGCCCGCGCACGAGGTTGCAGGCGTCAAGTCGAAAGAGCGGGTGCGTCCCCGTTTCGCTGCCGTAGTAGGCGTCAATCAGCGACCCGTAGCCCTGAATGGAGGGCAGCTGGGTAAAGACGTTCAGGTTGGGAAGTCCCATCGACTCGAACGTGTCGCCCGCGTTGCCCGTGGGATCGACCATGGCGAAACGTCCCGTGAGTCCCAGGTGACTGATCGCCTGAGTGCGCGAGGGCATCGGGTTCGTGCGACCCACCGCGAGACCGGTCGCGTTAAAGGCGAAGAAGACGAGCGCGTCGACGACGAGGATCGTCAGGACCGCGCGCGCGCGTCGAGCGCGCAGCACGACAAGGGCGAGGACCAGGCCCACGGCCAGTGCGAGGTGCACCACGAGAGTCGGGCGCTCGTAGCTCACCCAGCGCGTCGCGGCGTGCGAGAGTCCGAGGCTCGCCACGAAGGCGCGACCGTCGAGGAGCGCAAGACCGGCGACGGCGATCACCACGGCGAGGGGCGAGAGGGTGACGACGCGACGCCACCCGAGAAGTGAGGCCTCCTCGTCGCGACGCTCGCCCACTCGCTGGAGCCACCAGGCGAGCAGGATGCTCGCCGCGAGGTCCACCAAGATGACGTTGCGACTCTGCAGGCGCGTCGAACTGAACAGCGGGATCGACCAGAAGATGCGACCGAGCGGCGTGTAGTCGCCCCACGTCGCCCACACCCCCACCACGGCGAGCACGCCGTAGAGGTGCATGTCGGCCACCTCGCGGCGCCGACGCCCGAGGAGCTGGGCGAGGTAGGCCGCCACGGCCACCAGGGCCACGATGCCCGCGTAGCCCGTCACCTCGGGGAGGTTGTAGCTCGCGAAGTACGGAGGCTGATGCAAGATCCCGTTGCCGCCAAAGAGGTCGGGCACGAACCACAGCGCCGACCAGCGCACCGAGAGCGACCCCGAGCCGAAGAACTGATATCCCAGGTTCGTGCGCTGAGAGACGTTGATGTAGCTCCAGCCGGTGATGAGCTGCACGAGTCCGATCAACGCGCCCCAGAGCACCCCGAGGGACACGCCCGCGACGAAGACGCCCCGCTGGGACCACGTGTGAGGACGCCAGCGACCGGGCATCAGCACGATCACCGCCCCGACGACCAGGACCACCAGTTGCATCTCGCCAATGGCCCGCGGCTCGCCCGAGAGGGCGGTCAAGCCCCACAGGACCGCGAGGCCGAGCACCGGCCGCAGGAGACCGTGCCACTCACGACGCCACGAGGTGAGGGCCCCCACACGTTGGGCGAGGACCAGCATCGCCAGGATCTCCCAGGGCAGCATCGCGTAGCCCTGAATGACGCCGAGGTGGACCATCTGACCGTTCATCGCCCCGAGGTAGGCGTAGCTGAGTGCGCCCGCCAGGGCGCCCGCGGTGCCAAAGCCGTGGTAGCGCGCGAGCCAAAAGAGACCTAGAGCTGCCGCCACGTAGACCGCGACGAGGTTGATCACCCAGGCGAGGATCGCGGGCAGGAACGCGAAGACGAGAGTCAGGGGAAAGAGGGAGCCGGCGTTCATGCCGCCCAGTAGCGGCGTGCCCGAGTCGGCCAGCGGATTCATGAGCGGTAGGTGACCGCTCGCGAGCTGGCGGCCCGAGAGAACGCGCAGCGGGAAGTTCTGCAGGAGATTGTCCCCCGCGATCGCCGGATGACCCAGCGCCGCCGGTACGCCAAAGAGCAGTACCGGCAGCGCCGTCATCACGAGTAGTGCGAGGCGGTCGGCGCGCGAGAGCGGGCGCCACCAGGTCGTCGGCGTCGCCGCCGTGGTGACCCCGACGCTCACGCGAGGGGCCTAACGGCGACGCGGGCGCGGGCCTCGTCTTCCGCCACGGTCGCGGTCGCGGTCGCCATCACTCATCGACGGACCACC
>JAJYAC010000041.1 GCA_021779735.1 Actinomycetes bacterium | reverse complement strand
ATCTGCCGCGTCACGCGTCTCCTCTAGTGAGCGCACGACGAAGACGGGATTCCAGTGCGTCTGACCGGCGAGGACCTGGGGCGAGGAGAGAGAGGCGAACCACTGCTCGCCCGCGGTGAGGATGCGAAGACCCGGCTCGGGTTCGAGGAGTGCGTGACCGAAGAGGGCGCTGTAGTACCTCGCCGCGCCCGCGGGGTCGGCGCTGACGTGGTCGAACCAGCCCGGGGCGCCACTCTCGTAGAGCGCGCCGAAGCCCTCGAAGGTGTGGGCCTGCCAGAGGCCGTGGACCGCGCCGGTGGGGTCGAGCAACAGCGCCATCGTGCCCTGGTCCATGATCGGCGTCGGCCCCACAATGACCGTGGCGCCGAGCCCTTGGGCGCGCGCGACGCGGCGCTCGACGTTCTGGGTGGAGAAGTACGTCACGAGCGTGCCCGTGGTGATCTCCATCTGACCCAGGCCGAGCACCGCGCGTCCGTCGAGGCGGGCGAGGGAGTAGTGACCCGTCTCGGCGACGCCGTGGTCCCAGGTCCAGTCAAAGACGCCGGCGAAGAACTCCTTCAGGGCGGCGAGCTGCGCGGGTGCCGAGACCATGGCGTCCACCCACACGGGCATTCCTTCGTCGTGGCTCTCCACGGTGACCATGCCGTCATAATGTCACCAGTTGACGGCGCTGTCTCGCCAGATTCGTGACTCGCGCGGGCGCCGCGCGTTACGGTGAGTCCTCAACGCAGGAGGGGCGGTGGTCGAAATCTCGAGCGCGCCGCCCGCGCGCCAAAATTGCGGTGGTGCCACTTAAGGGGCTCTACGTGGTCGGCCTCGTCGTGGCCTTCGAGATCGTGGCGATCATCGCCAACTGGAAGTGGGCCCTCATCTTCAGCCACGTCGTGGGCGGCGCGTTGTGGACCTCGATCGACCTCTTCGTGGGTCTCGTCGTCGGGCCAATCCTCGGACGACTGTCGGTGGGCGCGCGAGCTGAGTTCTCGTCGCGCTTCATGCCCAAGATGGTCATCATCATGCCAACGGTCGTCGGGATGAACCTCGCCGCCGGCTTTCAAGTGGCACGTCTCTACGGCAACTTGTCGATGCACAGCCCTAATCATCCCTGGCTCATCGCCTCATTCGTCGTGGTGGGCGTGATGGTGGTGGCCCTGGGCGTGCTCGAACCGACCAACATCGCGGTGCTCTTCGAGATGAACAAGGCCGTGCCCAACGGCGAGCGGATCCACCGATTGATGCAGCGCTTCGTCTACTCGGCGGGCGTGCTCGGCCTGATGCAGGTGGCCACGTTCATCATCATGACTCGAGTGGCCAGCCAGTGAATGACCGCCCGTACACGCCGATCGCCTGGTTGAGCTCAATTGCCTTGGGATTCGTCGTGATCGGCGGGATCGTCATGGCGTCCTTCGCTCCGCGCCACCCGCCCGTGGCGTTCGCGAGCGCCCTATTGGCGGCGGGACTCCTTGTCTCTCGGCGGCCGTATTCTCTTTCACGCGTCTGGGCCCCTTCGCCTGGGGAACCTTCGTGAAGGTGTTCAAGTGGGCCCTACTCGCCTACGTGGCACAGAGCGCGATGATCGAGTTCGTCTTCGTGCGTGATCACGCGGGGCGCCCCTGCTCGTGGTGTCTCTCATGCTCGTCGTCTTCGCCGTGAGTGTGCCCACGACGATCGCCTTTACGACCGCGCGATACGCCGAACTCGACTGATCAGCTGATTGCCTCGCGGGCCAGACCGAGGACGCGCTCGGCGATGATGTTGCGCTGTACCTCAGACGTGCCCCCACCGATGGTCAGTGCCCGCGAGTAGAGAAAGCCGTAGCCCCACTCGGCGCCCTCACCCGACGCGTCTCCTCCGGGACCTCGACCGGCGAGCATGCCCGCGCTGCCGGCGAGTCGTTGGGCGAGAGCCATGACTTCCTGTCCGTGGTCGTCGGCGAGGGCCTTGCGCACGCTCGCTTCGGGGCCGGGCTCGCGACCCGCGCGCGCCGCCTCGAGGAGGCGCAGGCGCAAGAGGCGAAGAATCTCGCCGTGGCTCCAACAGCGCACGAGCGCGTCACGTTCGAGGTCGTCGTGGGCGACGCCACGTTCACGCACTTCGTCGAGGAGGTCCTGGGCGGTGGGCCCGCGCCCCCACAGGGCACCCTCGCCCGAGAGCGAGACACGCTCATTGCCAAGAGTCACCTTCGCGAGGCGCCACCCGTCACCCGCCTCGCCGACGAGGTAGTCGAGTGGCACGCGCACCTCGTCGAGGAAGACCTCGTTGAATGCGTGGTCACCTGTCATGTCGATGATGGGGCGAATCGTCACGCCCGGTGCGTCCATCGGACAGACGAAGTAGCTCACCCCACGCTGGCGCGCCTCGTTTGACGTACGCGCGAGCAGGATCCCCCACGTCGCGAGGTGCGCGTAGCTGGTCCAGATCTTCGTTCCCGAGATGACCCACTCGTCACCGTCACGGCGAGCGCGGGTGGCGAGCGCGGCGAGATCACTGCCGGCCTCGGGTTCGGAGAAGAGCTGGCACCAGAACTCCTCGCCACTCATGAGGCCCGGAATCCACCGCGCCTGCTGGTCGGGTGTGCCGGCGTAGATGAGGGTCGGACCAGCCCAGCCGATGCCGATCGGATTGATCGGGCGCGTGACGCGCGCGCGCGCGAGCTCGTCGTCGATGAGTAGTTGGTACTCGACGTCGGCGTTACGTCCCCACGGCGCGGGCCACGCGGGGGCGACCAGGCCCTGCGCCGCCAGTTGAGCGCCGCTGGGATCTGGGTGCTCGGCGAGCCACGTGCGCAACTCTCGGCGTCGAGGGTCGCGTGCGTCGGCGTCGTCGTCGAGCGTGGGCGGGGTCACCGGGGCGAGGAGTCCCCTTCCCGCGCTCGTGTGCTCGTCGTTGGTGGACATCGTTGTCGCCTCCCCCGCCACCGTAGTCTTCGTCGTGCCGTGGACTCCACACTCGCTCCTAGTGTGTGGCCATGACCGACCCACACGCCTCGTCCGCCGACCTCGCCTACCTCGGGGTCGGCGAAATCGACGCTCGCCTGTCCGAGGGCTCACTCACCTCGCACGACCTGGTCAGCGCCCTGCTCGCGCGCGCGAGGGCCCTCGACGCGGCCGACTCGCCCCTGCACCTGCGCGCCATCGCCGCGCTCGCCAGTGACGCGCTCGCCGTGGCGAGTGAGCGCGACGCCGAGCGCGCCGAGGGGCTGCGGCGCGGTCCCCTCCACGGTGTGCCCGTGGTCATCAAGGACAACATTGAAGCGCTCGGACTCCCGGGTGCCGCGGGTTCCACCTCGCTCGCGGGTCGGGCGAGTCGCGACGCGCCGCTCGTGACGCGCCTACGCGACGCGGGAGCCATTGTCTTCGCGAGCACGAATCTCAGTCAGTGGGCCAACATTCGCTCGGTGCGCTCGACGAGCGGCTGGTCGGCGACGGGTGGTCTCGTGGGTAACCCGTGGGCCCTCGATCGTTCCGCGGGGGGCTCGTCGTCGGGCTCGGGGGCGGCGCTCGCGGCGGGGTTGGCGCCACTCGCGGTGGGCACCGAGACCGACGGATCGATCGTGTGTCCCGCGTCGGTGTGCGGCGTCGTCGGCCTCAAGCCCACGGTGGGCGTCGTGCCGGCCACGCACGTGGTGCCCATCAGCGCGAGTCAGGACAGCCCCGGGCCGATGGGTCGACGCGTCGCGGACGTCGCGCGTCTCTACGGCGTGCTCTCCGCAAGTGAGGCCCCGCCGGCTCGCTCCGTACGCTTTGGCGTGGCGGGGAACTGGCGGACCGATCACCCGGCGACCGACGCTCTTTTTGACGAGGTGGTGGCGAGCCTTCGTGGCGCGGGCCACGAAGTTCTCGTGCGCGATGTGGCGCTGCCGGGCGACCAGGAGGGCGCCGACGAGCTCGCGGTGTTGCTCGCAGAGCTCGCCGATGATCTCAGCGCGTACCTCGCGCAGCGACCGGGCGAGGGAGTGGCCTCACTGGCCGACGTCGTGGCCTTCGAAGACGCCCACGCCCGCGTCGAGCTCGCCCACTTCGGTCACGACCTCTTCGAACAGGCTCTCGCCAGTGGGGGCCGCGCGGGTGAGGCGTACGCGCCGGCGCGCGCACGCAATCTGGCCTGGGCGATCGAGACCTGTCTCAACCCGGCCCTGGCCGACGTCGACGTCCTCCTCGCGCCGGCCTACGGTCCGTCGTGGAAGAGCGATCTCGCCGTCGGGGGACACCCGGGGCCCGCGAGCGTCGCGACGATGCCCGCCGCGATCGCCGGCTGGCCGATCGCGAGCGTGCCCATGGGCCTCGTCCACGACCTGCCGGTGGGACTCGCGATACTGGGACGAGCCCACAGCGAGTGGTCGTTACTCGAGGCGGCCCGCGTCATCGAAGCGGTCGTTGACTCGCGCGGGGGGATGCCGCGGCCCTTCTGGTCGCCTCCCACGCGCGGCTAGGCACTGGCTCTCGGGCGCGGTTCGTGTGAGACTCGCCTCGAGAGGAGACGTGTGAAGCCGATCTTGCTAGCTCACGAGATGCGCGAAGCGGACGCGCGCGCGGTCGCGCGTCGCGGTCAGGACGCGCTGGTCGCCGACGCCGGCGTTGCGGTCGGACTCGCGGCCGCGTCGATGCTCGGATCCTGTTACGCCAAGCGCGTGTGCGTTCTCGCCGGGCCCGGTCTCAACGGAGCCGACGGCCGCGTGGCGGCGGCGTGGCTGCGCGGGCGAGGCGCGCGGGTGCGCGTCGTCACGGTGGGAGAGGAACCCGAGGAACTGACCGGCTACGACCTCGTGGTCGACGCCGCCTTCGGACTCGGCGCCACGCGCGCCTACGACGCGCCACGCGTCGGCGCGGCCAAGGTCCTCGCGGTGGACCTGCCCTCAGGGGTCGACGCCGACAGCGGCGCCGTCTTTGGTCGCTCACTCGCGGCCGACGTGACGCTGGCCCTCGGCGCTCTCAAGATTGCTCACGTGAGTGGGCCCGCCGCTGCGCTGGCCGGTGAGGTGCGCTTGGCGACCCTCGGCATTGCCTCGAGTGCGCGTGACGGTGTCATGGAGGACGCCGACCTCGCGCGCCTGAGCGTGCGTGACTTCGAAGATCAGAAGTGGTCCCACGCACTAAGCGTGTTCGCCGGATCGGATCTCATGCCCGGCGCGGCGTCGCTCGTCGTCGCCGGCGCTCTCGCCGGGGGTGCGTCGATGATTCGCCTCGCCAGCCGGGCTGACGTCACACGCCTGGACCTCGCGCCCGAGGTCGTGCGCAGCGTCGACGCCGCGGTCGATTCTCGTTGTCGGGCGGTCGTCGCCGGACCCGGTCTAGGCGAGGGCGCGGGCCCCTGGCTCGCGCCACGTCTGCGCGCCACGAGATCGCCCGTGGTGCTCGACGCCGACGGACTCAACCGCGAACTCCTCGCGAGTCGGCCGGCGGACGCCACGTGGATACTCACTCCCCACGCCGGCGAGTTCCATCGCCTGGGCGCCCACATGGGTGAGAACCGCCTCGAAGCGGTGCGCCACTTCGCGGCCGAGACCGGCTGCGTCGTCCTTCTGAAGGGTCCGGTCACCATCGTGGCCCACCCGGACGCTCGTGTGCGCGTGATCACGTCTGGTACGCCAGCGCTCGCGACCGCGGGCAGTGGCGACGTCCTGAGCGGTCTCATCGGGGCCCTGCTCGCGCGCGGGCACGAACCCCTGGAGGCGGCGAGCCTCGCCGCTCACTGGCACGGACGCGCCGGCGCCCTGCTCGCGCCCGGCGCGGGCGCCTCGGCTCTCGCTGAGACGCTGCGCGCCGTGGCGACGCGCTTCGCGCCCGCGACACGCTGACTCTCGACCTCGACGAGACCCTCGCCGCGAGCACCGCTGGGGCCGTGACGACGGGGCGTCGGGCCTCGCGGTTGTGACCTGGCTTCGGTGGAGGGTGACTCAGGGCGTCGAGATCGTGGCGCCGCTGGCGAAGCCCTCGCGGCCCTCGTCGTCGAGCCGCCAGACGCTCGCGCGACCGCGCACCGTCCACTCGAAGGGTCCCCCAATGAGAGCGGTGTTCTCGTCTATGCCGAGCACACTCACCGAGGGGTCGCGCCCGACGAGGTACTGGGTGACGAGTTCGGGCACGCGTCGGCTGAAGGCGTCAAAGTGCGGAATGACGCGCAGGTGAGAAAGCAGACCGAGGCCGGGTGTCGAGCCCCGGCGCGGGTGGCGCAGGGAGGGAATCCACGACGTGAGAGCCATCGCCCCGGCGCTGCAGCCCGCGAGGGCCGCCCCGGCGCGCCACTCGTGGACGATGGCGCGCCACAGCGCGCTGTCGCGCAGGGTGTCGGCGAGAAAGCCCGGGTGTCCGCCGGAGAGGTAGATGAGACCGGCACCCGCAACCAGCGCCGCCATCGCCGGGTCGTTCGCGTCCTCGTGGCTCGCGACGTTGAGGATGACGGGTTCGACGCCGAGACGTCGGGCTTGCTCGATGCCGAGTTGGTGCCAGCGCGCGACGACCTCGGGTCCGTCGGGCACCGCGGCGGTCGCCAGTTGGACGTAGCGTCCGGGGCGCCCGGCGAGCAGGCTCGCTTCCACGTCGGCCATCACTTCGAGGTACTCCCCCGATCCGACGAGGGCGAGGGGCCCAGGTTGGGCGGGGTTCACGCCGTGAGCCTACCGAGGCGAGTCGTGAGATCGACCGCGCCCGACTCGCCCCCAGGGGACGGTGGGCAACAAGGTGAGCGCCACGAGCAGGACGAGCTGAAGCGCGATCCACCAGGGCGCGCCCCAGATGTTGCTCAGCACGCCGCTCAGTTGCGACTCCACGACGACCGCGGTGGTGACGTAGAGCGTGTACGTCACGAGGCGTCCGGCGAAGAATCCCAATGACACGGGAACCAGGCGCAGATCGAGCAGGCCCGCGGCGCTGAAGAGCTGGGCGGAGGGCAGCGGCGAGATGACGAAGAGCGTGACGAAGGCGACGAGTCCCCGGCGCCGCTTCGTGAGGCGACGCTCGAGGGCGGCCAGATTCTCGCGGTAGCGCGGGGAGAATCGCGTGCGCACGCGCCGCGTCGCCCAGGCCAGGACGAGGCGGCCCGACGTGGCCGCCGCGGCGCCGAGAACCACGAGCACCGCGGGCTCGAGGTGCCAACGAAGTCGCGCGTAGACGAGTAGCGACCAGGTCGGTGGTCCGAAGGCGGGCAGCAGATTGACCCCGAAGACGATGCCGGCGAGGGCGAGGTAGGCCACGTCTTCAGTAGAGCACGCGCTCTGACTATCGCACGGTGACGAAGACGCGATAGAGACGGCTCGCCGCGAGGCAGCGTGGGTAGCACCGCGGCGTCGCGGTGGCGCTGATCGTGGTTGCTCCCGCGTGCGCGGCGAGGTAGAGGGTGAGTGCCGACGTGCCGCCACTGGCAAAGCGCGCGGTGAGCGCGGGCGTGCTCGTCACAGGCGCGGACCACGAGAAGTTGGCGAGGGCGGGAAGTGACACCACGAGGAGCGATCCCACGCTCACGGTCACCCGCCGGCCGTCGTGGGCGAGGCCCAGGACGAGGGTGGGCTGCGCGGTACTAGACGCAAGACGAAACGTGGTGCGTGGCGACGTCGCCGATCCCACGCGCGAGAGAACACGGTAGGTCCCTCGCGGCGCGTCGTGACCATCGACGCGCTGGTTCCAGATGGAGTCGTGCGTGGACATTGTTCCGGGAGCGAGCGTCGTGAGAACGAGTGCGAGGGAGCAGGGCGAGGTGAGACAGGGGCTCCACACGAGCGTCCCCGACGCGGAGGTGACGCGCACGAGTGGCGACGTGGCGCCGAGTTCGATCGTGCACGAGGTCGCAGCGACGTTGCGCACGGCGCTGGTGACGCGCACCGAGGTGCGCGGCCCGTACGCCGCGTAGTCAGTCCAGGTGAGAACGCGCAAGGCGGCGCTCGCACAGGCCGGTGCCGGCGCGAGGCTCGTGGTCCGGGCACTCGGTAACGAGTGGAGAGGGGGCGTGACGAACAGTCCGAGTGCCACGCTCAGCGTCGCGAGCACCCCACGCGCGCGTCTGCGAGGCACGCCGAGCACTCCCTAAGCGTCCTCTCGCCACGTCGAGCACTCGTGGAGGCGACTGCGTCCCGGGCCGTGGCGCTTCGCTGCGTACATGGCGGCGTCCGCCGCGTTGACCAGCTCGTCGACGCTGCACAGGTCGCTCGAGGCGAGGGCGACGCCAATGGCAGCCGTCACCTTCAGGGTGAGGTCCCCCACCTCGAAGGGCTCGCGTAGTGACGCACCGAGTCGTTCCGCGATCTCGAGTGCGACAGGAGCGGAACTCACCGCGTCGAGTAGAACGAGGAACTCGTCACCGCCGATGCGCGCCGCGCTGTCGCCCGCACGTAGCTGCGACACGATGCGCTCGGCGACGGTGATGAGCAGTTGATCGCCCGTGGCGTGACCCCAGGAGTCGTTGACCGCTTTGAATCGGTCGAGGTCGATGAACAAGACGGCGCAGGTCTCGACGCGCCGCTCTTGGAGGAGTCGGTGAGCGAGACGGTCCCAGAACAACGTGCGGTTCGGCAGCCCCGTCAACTGGTCGTGGAGAGCTCGTCGTCGCATTTCTTCGGTCATGTGTTCGAGCTCGGCGGTGCGATCCGCGACGCGCTGCTCCAACTCTCGATACGCGACTTCCAGCTCGTCACCGAGAAAATTCACGCCGGCCGCGACGGCGTCGACGACGTCGCCCCGAGGGCCAATCGGCGCGCGCACGTCGAAGTGCAGTTGGGCAAACTCTTCAATGGTGGCCGCGATGGCGGCGAGTCGAAGCTCGAGGTCCGCACTCGCAGGATCGTCGTCGTGCGATGGGGTCACGAGACCACACCCTGGAGCCACGCGATTGCCGACTCGTCGTCGTCGAAGAGGCGGGTGGGCGCGGCTGGCGAGTTGATCGCGATGAAGAAGTTGCCCATGAGTCGACTGAGCGGCGTCGTGACGACGAGCGCGACTGCGCTCACCAGGTCCACGCGTCGGACGAACTCCATGCGAGCCGCACGATCCATGGTCGAGGAGTTGTGCGCGTCGACGACGAGGCCCGCGGGTTGTCCCCCCGTGAGTTGCTCCATCGCGGCCGTGGCCTGCGTCGCGTCCTCCAGTGTGATGTGCGAGCCCGCGACCCACACGAGGTGGACGATGGCGTCGGGACGGCGCCACATGCGGAACTTGCCCTGGGTGATGCTCTGAGGCTCACTCGTCATGAACTCTCCGCATGGCGAGGTTCGCACGCACGGCGCCTCGACCCACGAGCCGAGCGTACACTCGGGCCGCCTCTCAGGTCGGGCGTCGAGCGTGGCGCGGGCGTGGCAAGATGTCGCCACCGCCGTTCCAGTGAGGTCGCCATTTCATCGAACCGTCTTCTCACGCTGCCGCGCGTCTTCGGCGTCCTCGTCGTCGTGGTCGCCCTCGTGGCCGCGCTCGTGGTACTGCTTAGCGCGACTCCGTCTCGCAGCTGCTCGGGCACGGTGCGCTCGAGCGCGACGTCAGGTGGCCAGCTGTCGACGGTCACAACGCGAGCGGGGGCGACGCTGACCACGCTCGCGCCGTCGCACGACAACGACGCTGGTCGCTCGCGCATCCCCGACGCGACGCCCGACGCCGACAATGACTCCGGACGAGCTCGACAGGTGTGCGTGTCGCACTGAAGACCGTCTTGACACGGCGGCGTCGATGACTGAGGCTGGCCCCGTGATACGTCGAGTCCTTCGCGCCGTCCTGGCGACGTCACTCGCGGGCGCCACGCTCGTTCTCCACTCGCCGTGGGCGTCGGGCGCCGTGTCGCCGGACGCGAGCACCACGGTGCTCTTGCGAGTCGGCAGTCGTGGTCCGCTCGTCGTGGCCCTCCAACAGCGCCTCTCCGCGTTGGGCTACTGGCTGGGACCCACGACTGGTGACTTCACGGACGCGACCCAACAGGCGGTGTTCGCGTTCCAGAAGGTGGCCTCACTCGCGCGCGACGGCGTCGTGGGTCCGCTGACGACCGCGGCGCTCGCGCGCGGCCCGCGCCCGCGCGCTCGCAGTCGCGCGGGCTACGTTGTCGAGGTCGACCTGGGGCGCAACGTCATTCTCCTCGTGCGAGACGGACGGCTCCTCACGACCCTCAACGCGTCCAGTGGCGGTGGCTACCTCTACACCAGCGGCGGCGTCACCTCGCGCGCGCTGACGCCGACGGGACACTTTCGCGTCTTTCGTCAGGTCAACGGCCCCGACGTGAGTCCACTGGGCGAGCTGTGGCGCCCCATGTACTACTCGGGGGGCTACGCGATCCACGGGGCCGCGTCCGTGCCGCCCTATCCCCTGTCGCACGGTTGCGTGCGCGTCAGCATCGAGGCGATGAACTGGCTCTGGGCGACGAAGCGCCTCGTGGTGGGGACCGTGGTCTGGGTGTACTGAGGCGGCCTTCGCCTGGGCCCACAGGGCTTCGACGCGGGGTTGGAGGTGGCGAACTGCGGTGAAGACGGGTTGGCGACGCGCGGACCTAGAGGTGAACCGTCAGGGGGTGGGCGGCGAAGCGGCGTCGAGGTCGGCGTCGAGCTGGCGAGTGCGCCGATCTTCGTAACGAACCCAGCGCACGCTCGCGGGAATGAGAGCGAGCAGCATGAGAGCGTCTCCGCCGATCCACATGATGGCGCCGCCGAGGTGGATGTCGCTCAGCACCGACGGTCCCCACGGGCGCATCATCGTGTCGTAGACGGGGAAGGGATTGTGTGAGGACATTGCGAGGGCGAGACCGGTGATCGTGTCGACGGGCACCGCGGCCATGAGGTACACGAGGGCCAGTCCCGGGTGCAAGGTACGCGGTCCGCGTTCGATGCCAAAGACGTGGCGAAAGAACAGGTAGCCCACGACGAGGAAGGCAATCTGTTCGAGGTGATGGAGCCAGAGGTGCTCCATCATCAGATTCATGAGACTGCTCAGATGCGTCGCGGGGATGAAGACCGCGTAGAGGGCGAAGCCGGTGATCGGGTGTAGGACGATCGCGCCG
>JAJYAC010000104.1 GCA_021779735.1 Actinomycetes bacterium | reverse complement strand
GACGGGCACGCAGCGAAGGTTTCACTGTCGCGAGCTGACTTCCCTTGATCTCGCAGGTGTTTACGAACTGGAGTTCGCGAATGTCAACGACTACCCCCAGTCCGCGGCGACTCGTCACGAGATGCCCACCTTCGAACGCCTCAATGACCTGATTCATGCCGGCGTTCGATTCTGGGGCGTGTTGTTCGAAGCAAGAGTGGTGGCGGTTACTGGTCTCGAACGATTGGGTCAACGATGGAATACGGCGTTCACCTCCGTTCTCGCGGAGTACCGAGGACGAGGACTTGGCGCCGCAGTGAAAGCTGTTGCAATTTTTAATCTCTTCAATGAAGGCGCGCGGTGGTTCTCAACCGGAGGGGCAGCGTCCGATGAAGCCAGCCTCGGCGCGAACAGAACACTCGGCTACGTCCTTGAACCGACGTGGCGAACCTACTCGATCACTCATAAAACCCAGCGTCAAGATCTTCTGTGAAAAACGTACTGACAAACGTGTACAGGTACATCGTCGGAGACTGATGTGCCTACGACCATTGTGAGGTCGTGAAGGTGCGGGACGTGATCAAACTGATCGAAGACGATGGCCGGGTAGTTGTCCGCCACCGAGGGAGTAATCGTCACTTTCAGCACCCCACGAAGCAGGGCACCGTGACAGTTCCTGGTCATCCCCGCGACGAGATGGCGTCGAAGACGCTCGCTAGCGTTTGGCGACAGGCGAGATTGAAAGGCGGTCGGTTGTGAAGGAGAACACCATCGTCATTGAGAATGCCGGACTCAACTACAGCGCGTACGTGCTCGACGTTGATGGCTGCACCACGACGGGAGCAACCGTCGAGGAAGTGGTCGCCAACATGCGAGAAGCCATCGAGTCGCATGTTGTGATGATGCTCGAGGCTGGAGAAACCGTTCCGGAACCAGTCGAATTCGTCGGCACGGCGAAGGTGGCCGTGTAGCCCAACGTCACGTTCGCGCAGTGGGCCACCGTCTATCGATTCCTCATCGAAGGGCGATCGGCCGTCCGTGTCGAACCAGACAGATTCCATACCCCGGCCGGAGATGCGACGTTGGCGGCGTAGGCTTTCGCGGTGAGCGAGACGGATTCCTCGGAGCGTGCTTCGAAGTTGCCCGTGTCGCAGTTCGCGTTTCCCGGCCCGCTTCGCGATCGACTGGTGGGGGCCATCCTCGACGGACGCAAGAAAACCACGACGTCATTGCTCGCGGAGTACGAGATCGAGCGCGCGCCGTTGCCGTGCGAAGGGGAGCGTTCCGTCGTGGTCGACTCTACGGGAGCGCCCGTGTGCGTCATCGAGACGGTGGAGGTTCGCGTCGTCGCCCTTGGCGACGTGGACGACCAACACGTGTTCGATGAGGGCGAGGGTCACGCGACGGTGTCTGACTGGCGCGACGATCACGAGCGCTACTGGCGCAGTTGCGACGTGGTCGAATCACTCGGTGGATCAGCGCCGGTGCTCGACGACGCGACGCCCGTCGTGTTGGAACGCTTTCGGGTCATCACGCGACTGCGTTGACTGCGACGTGACCCTCGAGAACCGCGTGGCCAGACGCGGCGATTGGTGAGATTGGGGTGGCGCAGAGGTGGGCCATGCCGGGTCCGCCAACTCCGTTAGTTTCTCTAGGTGGATTACGACGAAAATGGCCTGTCTCTCGGTGATCAACGTGAAGCGGCGTTGACCCACACCGCGCAACACGTGTTGAGCGCGTGGCGTGAGTTCGATACCGCGCGCGATCGCGAATCGCTCCCGAGTGAGTCGCTACGGGAATTGTTGACGTCGCCGCTACCTCGCGAGGGCCGCGACGTCCTCGCGGTGATCGACGAGGCAGTCGAGGTCCTGGACTCGTCCCTCGCCCAGTCACGCCCGCGATATTTCGCGTTCATCGGTTCGAGCGGACTCGAAGTCGGGGCCATCGCTGACCTGCTCGCCCACTCCTACGACACCAATTTGGCGGTGGACGCGCGCGCGGCGACCGAACTCGAGTGGCAGGCCGTGAGTTGGCTGGCGCAGTTCATCGGGTTTCCCGCACAGACCGGCACGTTCACGAGCGGCGGAACCATATCCAATATCACCGCGCTCGCCTCGGCCCGCGAGGCGGCGATTCCCGGCGTGCGCGAACACGGATTGGGAGGGCTCCGCCCGACGCTTTACTGCTCGAGCGAGGCGCACTACTCCATCACGAGGGCGGCCGAGGTCCTCGGGATCGGCGCGGCCAATGTCCGGGCGATCGACATCGACGCGCAGCGCCGAATGCGCGCCGACGTGTTGCGCGAGCAGATTCGACTTGACCTGGCCGAGGGCTACACGCCCGTGGCCATCGTCGCGACGACGGGCACGACACTCACGGGTGCGGTCGATCCGATCGAGCAGCTGGCCGACGTAGCCCAGGAGTTCGGCGTGTGGCTGCACGTGGACGGCGCCTACGGAGTGCCGGCGAGTTCGGTCGCGAGCCACACGAGCATGTTCGCCGGACTCGACCGGGTCGACTCGGTCACGGTGGACTGCCACAAGTGGATGTTCGTGCCCAAGGCGTGCAGCGCCGTTCTCGTGCGCGAGGCGGCCACGCTGGCCAAGGTCTTCGCCCA
>JAJYAC010000103.1 GCA_021779735.1 Actinomycetes bacterium | reverse complement strand
GTCGCGTGACGCGGGCCATCTCCTCGAAGGCGGCCGCTAAGTCCGCAAAGTTGCGCAGCGCGTACCCGCACGTCACACCGTCAAAGGCCCCGTCGCGAAAGGGGAGCGTCGTGGCGTCAGCTTGGATGCGCGTGGGCATGTCCCGGCCGGCCTCGAGCATCCCGTAACTGAGATCCACCGCAACCGGACGTTGACCTTGACGAGTGAGCTCGCGAGTGAAGTCGCCCGTGCCCGCCGCGAGGTCGAGGACCGCGCTGTGGGAGGCGAGGCGCAGGTCGCGAACCGCGCGCCGACGCCAGCGTGCGTCCAGACCAAAGGTCATGAGCCGATTGACCAACTCGTAACGCGGGGCGATTGCGTCGAACATGGCGCGCACCTGACGCGTCTTCTCTTCGCCCTGGGGCAGTTGGGTAGCGTCCATTGACTAGAGGTAGTACCGGTAGACGACCTGGGCGACGCACGACGGCTTGGCCGCGCCGCGCACCTCGACGGTCACGTCCATGGCGACCTGGGCGCCGCCGTCGAAGGACTCGACCGCGGCCAACGTCGCGCCGGCGCGCACCTCGCTACCCACGGGCACGGGGCTGGGGAAGCGCACCTTGTTGGTGCCGTAGTTGATCCCCATCGCCACGCCGTCCACCTTGACGACGCCGCCGAGCAGGACCGGGATGAGCGACAGCGTGAAGTAGCCGTGGGCAATCGTGTGTCCGAAGGGGCCCGACGCGGCGCGCTCGGGATCGACGTGGATCCACTGGTGATCACCCGTGGCGTCGGCGAAGAGGTTGACGGCCTCTTGGGTGACGAGGTGGTAGTCCGAGTAGCCGAGGTGGGTGCCGACGAGAGTCTTCAACTCGTCGATTCCGGTGACGTGCGTGGTCATACAAACCTCCGCGTCAATGTTACCGGCACGTCGCCGAGGACCCGAGACCTACACTTGGCCCATGATCACCGCCGTCCACGACGAGCACCACCGCCAGATTGCCGGGGGCTGGGTGCGCGCGGCAATCTTTGGCATCAGCGATGGACTGGTGACCAATATCTCTCTCATTTTGGGCTTCGCGGGCGCGAATCCTGGTCACAGCGTCGTGCGCCTGGCGGGTCTCGCGGGCCTGGTGGCCGGGGGATTCTCGATGGCGACGGGTGAGTACCTCTCGATGCGTGCGCAAAAGGAACTGCTCGAATTCGAAATTGACGTCGAGCGGCGCTCCATCGCCGCGAGTCCCGAGGCCGAACAGATCGAGCTGCGCGAGCTCTTCATGTCGCGCGGTATTGATCGCGATCTGGCCGAGCGACTCTCCACCGATCTCATGCGCGATCCCGACCTCGCGCTTCGCACCCACGCGCGCGAAGAGCTCGGTGTGGACCCGTCGGCTACGGGCTCGCCCCTCGCGGCGGCGCTATCGTCCTTCCTCTCCTTCGCCGTCGGCGCGCTCGTGCCCCTCTTGCCCTGGCTCTGGAGCCAGTCGGGCAATGACGTGCCCTGGTCCATCGCTTTCGCGGGCGTGGCGAGCCTGGGCATCGGTGGTGGCATTGGCTGGTTCACCCATCGCGGCGTGGTGCGCTGGGCCCTGCGCCAAACCTGGATCGCCGCGGCCGCGGCGGCGGTGACCTTCTTCGTTGGTCGCGCCGTGGGTAGCTAGGCCGACGACCCTCGAACCTCGCGTGTGAAGCGCGTGAGGTGATCTTCTCGCACGAGGCGAAAGCCGAGTGAGTCGTAGAGGGCGCGAGCGCTGAGGTTGGAGTCGTCGACGAAGAGTCCCGCGCTGGCGACACCCCGTCGACGCAGCGTCTCGAGCCCCTGGGTGACCATCACGCGCCCGAGGCGCCGACCCTGGTACTGCGGGTGCACCGAGACGACGTAGATCTCACCGAAACGTTCCTCGTAGAGTTCGTGCACTTTCGTCCAGCACGACGCGACGAGAACGCCGTCGATCTCCAGGACGAGGAATCCCGAGGGATCGAACCAGGGCTCTCGCGTGCGCGCGTCGAGGTCGCCGCGACGCCACGCCCCCTGTTCGGGGTGGGAGGCGAAGGCCGCGTTGTTCTGTTCGAGCCAGGCGACCTCGTCGCGCGCCGGGTCAAAGATCCGCAGCAGCGCGCCCGCGGGTATCGGCTCGAGATCGACGGGCAGATCGACGCGCAGGAACTGCAGGGTGCGCAGATCCACCCCGGAGTCTCGAGCCTGGGGTCCGCGCGTCCACCAGTCGATCTGGGGATGTATCTCGAGTACCCGTGTCAGGAGGTCATCGTCGAAGCCGCCACCGGCCATTTCGAGCGAGGGGTCAAGCTCTCCGCTCACCATCGCGTAGCCGGCGAGGTGGGCGTCGGCGTAGCGCAGCCAGTGCTGGGCGGGCGTGGCGTGCACCACGGCGCGTCGGCGCGCCTCGTCGATGGCCTCGCGACCTAGGTGGGCTTCGAGGTAGTTGATCCAGGTCAGCACGTCGAGGCGCTGGTGGCTGGTCAGGCTCGTCGTTACCTCCCACGTGCCGGGCATCTAGCGAGGCTATCGGGGCTTAGAGGGATCGATTCGCCAAGCGGTTGAGGCGGCGCAGCAACGCGCCGATGGTGCGCTCGGCACCCACGAGCTCGCTGTAGACGTCGGTGGGCAG
>JAJYAC010000102.1 GCA_021779735.1 Actinomycetes bacterium | reverse complement strand
AACCCACCACGGATGACGCGGTGGCGCAACCTCGCTGGGGTGGCCCTCACTGGAATCCATCGGAACTCCTCGCTCGCGCCGGCAACCCCTCGCCGTCACTTCGACCGTACTACCCGTTCTGGCGAGGGGAAGTGGTCAGCGAATCCAGTAGCGGCGAACCAATCGGCCGTCGCTCGCGACCACTACGTCTTCCAATTCGCCGGCGTGAGACTGGATGACGCGCGCCGACGCCTCGTTGTCGTCGTTACACGTCACGAGCACATCGCCGACGCCCTCGGCGCGCGCGACGACGAGCGCCTGGCCCAGCAGTGCGCGCGCGTAGCCTCGCCGGCGATACGCGGGACGGATGGCGTAGCCAATGTGGCCTCCCTCGTGACGCAAGAAGTCGTTGAGCGAAAAGCGCACGGACGCTCTGCCCACGAGCTCACCTCCCACGTCCGCGGCCAAGAACGCCGAGCGAACGTAACCCTCCGCCAACGCGTCTCCCCTGCGGTACCCGTCCCAACGGCGCACGTACTGCTCCCACGAAATCTCAGTGTCAAAGTCGAGGAGGAACGTGAAGCCGTCTTCGCGCAACTCCGCCTGGGCGGCGAGTGCCGACTCCTCATCTTGCGCGCGCAAGGGTCGAAGGCGAAGTTCCATCGCCGAACGATAGCCCGGCGTGTCGCGGCTCAGACCGCGAGTGCTTCCGCAAAGGCGGCGGGCTCGTCCACGGTGACGATGAATCGCCGACCACGTGTCAAGTCGACCGCGAGGGCCTCACCGCGTCTCGTAATCAACGCCGCGCGCTTGAACAGGCGCAGACTCCCCCGATACCCGAGGCCGCCCATACGCCACAGGGGCGCCTGCACGACGGTGGCGCCCATGATCTCTGCGGCCCCGAAGGTCTGGCGCACCACGCCGTTCGGACCGTAGAGCACGTCGAGGCGCCGACCTTCGTCAGTCTCGACGACACGCACGACCACGCAACTTGACGCCCAGAGCAGCCCGGCGATGACCGGAAGACTCACGGCGCGCGAGCCACGCTCCAAGGCGCCGACCGCCCGTCCCACGCGGGTGCGACGGGGCTTCTTGCGTCGCACCAAGACGCCGAGTAGTCCCAGGCCCAGCAGCGTCGACAACTCCTTGGTCGCCAGTCGCTCTTCGATGACGATGGGATTCGCACTCATACGCGCACTGTAGATCCATGTCCCTCGACGCGCCACACACTCACGCCTCGTAGAGGACCTCGAGAGATCCGCCGCGCTCGTAAGCGCTCCACCGACCCCACGTAAAGGACGTGGGCGGCTCGTTGAGCGCGAGGTGCCGGGCGAAGGCGCCTTTGGCGGCCTTCGCGTCGTGTCCCGCGAGTCGGCCGTTCCCACCGTGACGGAAGGTGACCGACACGAGACGCGGGCCGAGCGCCATCGAGCTCAGCGCGGCACGGTGCTCGAGGGGCAACAGGTCGTAGACGACGCGTCCGCGCGCGTGGCGCGCGAGACTCGCCCCCAGTACCGGCCGCCACCACGCCGCCAGCGACCCCTCGCCTAGTCGTGCGGACATCTTGAGGCGGAAGTCGGCGATCGGATCATCGCCCGCGTTGAGTCCGTAGAGTCCCGAGGGCACGATCAGTCGGCGCCGCGCCGACGCGCTGAGGGTTTCGGGCTCTAGGTGACTCCACACGACGCCGCTGTAGCGCTGCCACGCGGGCATCACGCGAGCGCGTCCCTCGACGAGAGCCACCGTCGCCTCGCGCGCCCGCTCGAGCAGCGGCCCGCGCACGCCGAGCACGGAGGACAGTTCGGCCGTCGACGCGCCCTCGACGAGTTCACGGAGGTGGTCCAGCACGTACGCGCGCGCGTCGGCGAGGTCGTCATTGAACGCACCCACGGGCGCGCGTCGCCGCCCGCCCTCGCGTTTGGCCTCCGAGGGAGGAATGAGAATCAGGGGCGCGGGCACGGCCCCTCAGGGTAGCGGGGCCTACGCGGCTGTCAACTCCGAGGGAGTCACACCACACGCGCGAAGGAAGCCACGGACCTTGACCACCTGGTCTTCGGAGAGATCGCGCGTGCGCGTCGTTCCGAAGGACGTCGTCTCACCTTCGACGGTGATCGCCCAGTTGCCTCGGTGCGTTTCGTGCACCTCGCCGAAGCGTCCGAGCAGCGACACCACGTCACGCCACTGAATGTTGTGGTTGAGCGGGTGACCAAAAATCTTGAGCAACGTCATGCGGTGGTGGTGATCCAGCTTGACCGACATCCTCTTCCCCTCACTGAGGGCGAGGTCTCACGCCCTCACTGCCACTGTCCACCTTCTAGGACGCCGTGTCAAGTAAGGCCACGAGTTCGACATGCTCAGTCATAGGAAAGAAATCGAACACCATCAGGTCGCTCAGTCGGTAGCCCCCTCCTGAGAACACCTTCAGGTCGCGCGCGAACGTTGCGGCGTCACACGACACGTACACCAGGCGCCGTGGGGCCCGTCGCACGAGCGCTGCCGCCACGCCGCGAGCGAGGCCGGCGCGCGGCGGGTCGAGCACGACCACGTCGTCTCCGCCCACGGCGTCATTGATGGCGCGCGCGGTCACGCTCCACTCACGCACGCGCACGTGGGCCAGTCCGTCGGCGTTGGCCCGTGCGTCACGCACCGCGAAGGGCGAGGACTCAATCGCCGTGACG
>JAJYAC010000040.1 GCA_021779735.1 Actinomycetes bacterium | reverse complement strand
CGCGGTGCTCGAGCGCGGACGCGCGGGCGAGATCTACAACATCGGTGGCGGCACGGAATTGACCAACCGCGAGCTGACGACACGCCTGCTCGAGCTCTGTGGCGCGGACGAGTCGCGCGTCACGCCGGTTGCCGATCGCCTGGGCCACGACCGGCGCTACAGCGTTGACTGGACGAAGATCCACGACGAACTGGGTTACGCCCCACAGGTCGACTTCGTCGAGGGTCTGGCCGCCACGGTGCAGTGGTACCGCGACCACGAAGCTTGGTGGCGTCCGATTAAGGTCGCGTCGTGAACTACGTCGAGCTGGGCGTCGCCGGCGCGTGGGTGATGGAGAGCCCGGTGTGGTCCGACGAGCGCGGCTTCTTTCGCGAGTGGTTCCGCTTACCCGACTTTCTCGCGCGGGAGGTCTCGTTCTCGGCCCAGCAGGCGAACATTTCGTACTCGGTGCACAACACCGTGCGCGGCCTGCACTACTCGATCGCCCCCGAGGGTCAAGCCAAGCTCGTCACGTGCGCGAGCGGCACCATTGACGACGTGCTCGTGGACATCCGCGTGGGCTCTCCCACCTTCGGGGCCGTGGAGGTGGTGCACCTGGCGGGCGACGTCGGTCGCAGCGTCTTCGTGCCCGCCGGGGTCGCGCACGGCTTTTGCGTGACGAGTGAGAACGGCGTGCTCGCGTACTTGCTCTCGTCGAACTTCAACGCGCCCTTCGAACTCGAAATCAACCCCTTCGACGCCGAGGTCGGTGTCCTCTGGCCCCTCGACGGGCCAGCCATCGTGAGCGACAAAGACGCCGGCGCGCCCTCGCTGGGCGAACGTCGCGACGCGCACCAACTGCCGCCCTTCGTCGCCTGAGGGGCCGAGAGTCGATCTTGGTAGCGTGGACGCAGTGAGTACGTCCTCGTTGAGGGTGAGCGAAGCGGACATCGGCGTCCGACTGACGGATCCCTCACGCCTGCCGACGATCTCGAGCGAGACGCAGCTGCGCGCGGTGTTGGCGAGCCTCGCGGGTGTCGACGCCGTGGGCGCCGAGGCGCGGGTGGCCAAGCTCGCGACGCGCTCGATCAAGACGTCCTCGAAGCGACGGGCTCTCGACCTCATTGTCTCGATGATCGACCTCACGACTCTAGAGGGCGCGGACACGCCCGGTCGGGTGAGCGCGATGTGCGCCAAGGCCCGCCGACCCGATCCGCGCGACTTGAGCGTGCCGAGCGTGGCGGCGGTGTGCGTGTACCCCGACCTCGTGGAGGGGGCGAAGAGGCATCTCGAGGGTTCCTCCGTCGCGGTGGCGGCGGTGGCGACGGCGTTTCCGTCGGGGCGCGCGTCGCTCGCGGTCAAGCTGCTCGACGTGTCCGAGGCCGTCGCGGCCGGGGCCGACGAGATCGACATGGTGATCGACCGCGGCGCGTTCCTCTCGGGTCGCCTGGGCCAGGTCTTCGACGAGATCGTGGCGGTCAAGGCGGCGTGCGGGTCCGCGCACCTCAAGGTGATCCTCGAGACCGGTGAGTTGGTGACCTACGACAACGTGCGCCGGGCAAGCTGGCTCGCGATGCTCGCGGGGGCTGACTTCATCAAGACCTCGACGGGCAAGGTCCCCGTCGCGGCGACACCGCCGGTCGCTCTCGTCATGCTCGAGGCGGTACGTGACTTCGCCGAATCGACGGGACGCGTCGTGGGGGTGAAGGTGGCGGGCGGGATTCGCAGCGCCAAGGACGCCATTCGCTACCTCGTCATCGTCAACGAGACGGCCGGAGCCACCTGGCTCCGGCCCGAGACCTTCCGCTTTGGTGCGTCGTCGCTGCTCAATGACGTCTTGATGCAGCGTCTCAAGCAAACCCGCGGCGCCTACGTGCGTCCCGAAGAGTTCAGTGGGGACTGATGGCTGAAAACGAACTCGCGACGCCGCCGCTGGGCACCTTCGGTTACGACCCCGCGCCGGAGTCGTCGACGATCGCGCGACTGCGCGAGAGCTACGGGCTCTTCATCGGTGGCGATTTCAGCGACGCGGCGAGCCACGAGCAGTTCGCGACCCTCAACCCGGCCACCGGCGCCCCCCTCGCGAGCGTCGCCCAGGCGAACGCGAGCGACGTCGACCGCGCGGTCGCGGCGGCCCGACACGCGTACGACACGGTGTGGTCCACGATGAGCGGTTCCGAGCGCGCGAAGTACCTCTTTCGCATCGCGCGCATCATTCAAGAGCGCGCGCGCGAGCTCGCCGTCGTCGAGACCCTCGACAACGGCAAGCCGATTCGCGAGTCGCGCGACATTGACATTCCTCTCGCGGCGGCCCACTTCTTCTACTACGCGGGTTGGGCCGACAAGCTCGAGCACGCGGGCTACGGGTCGAGTCCGCGACCCGTGGGCGTGGCGGGCCAGATCATCCCGTGGAACTTCCCACTGCTGATGGCCGCCTGGAAGCTCGCGCCGGCTCTCGCCGCGGGCAATACCTGCGTCTTAAAGCCCGCCGAGACGACGCCACTCAGCGCGTTGGTGCTCGCGGAGATTCTCCAGCAGGCCGAGTTACCGCCGGGAGTGGTGAACATCGTCACCGGCGACGGCGCGGTGGGCGCCGCCCTCGTCGATCACCCCGGGGTGGACAAGATCGCCTTCACCGGCTCGACCGAGGTGGGTCGACTTATCCAGCGTCGCGTGGCCTCGAGCGCCAAGCACCTCACTCTCGAGCTCGGTGGCAAGGGAGCCAACATCGTCTTTGACGACGCGCCGATTGACGAGATGATCGAGGGCATCATCGACGGCATCTTCTTCAACCAAGGCCATGTCTGTTGCGCCGGTTCGCGACTCCTGGTCCAAGAGACCATCGCCGACGAGGTGCTGCGACGCCTCGTGCGCCGGGTCGAGCAGCTGCGCGTGGGCGACCCGCTCGACAAGAACACCGACGTGGGCGCCATCAACTCGGCCGCGCAGCTCGCGAGGATTCACGAGCTCGCCAACGCCGGCGAAGCCGAGGGCGCGACGCGCTACGCAAGCTCGTGTGTGCTGCCCGAGAACGGTTTCTGGTTCGCCCCGACGATCTTTGCCAACGTGTCGTCCTCGCATCGCATCGCCCGCGAGGAGATCTTCGGCCCCGTCCTCTCGGTGCTGACCTTTCGCACACCCGATGAGGCGGTGGCCAAGGCCAACGACACGAACTACGGATTGGCCTGCGGGGTGTGGAGCGAGAAGGGCAGTCGCACTCTCTGGGTCGCCGAGCGTCTACGTGCCGGGGTGATCTGGGCTAATACCTACAATCGCTTCGATCCCACGAGCCCCTTCGGGGGCGTGCGCGAGTCGGGCTTTGGTCGCGAGGGCGGCCGTCACGGACTGGAGGCCTACCTCGATGTCTGAGCGCCTCGACGTGAGAAAGACTTACAAGCTCGTCATCAACGGCGCCTTCGTGCGCAGCGAGTCCGGGCGCAGCTACGAGGTGCGCCACGCCGCCGGCGACTTCTGGGCCAACGTCGCCCAGGGCTCGCGCAAGGACCTGCGCGACGCGGTGCGTGCGGCGCGCGCCGCTCAGGCGGCCTGGTGGAAGGCGACGGCCTACAACCGGGGCCAGGTGCTCTTTCGTCTCGCCGAGATGGCTGAGGCGCGTCGCGACGAGCTCGCCGCGCACGTCGCCGCGGCCGAAGGCGTCGACGCGCCGTCTGCGGCGTCGAGCGTGGCGCGCGGGATTGATCGCATCGTGTGGTACGCGGGATGGACCGACAAGGTGGCCCAGGTGCTCGGCGGCGCCAATCCGGTCGCGGGGCCCTTCTTCAACTTCTCACTGCCGGTGCCCAGCGGGGTCATCGGCGTCCTGGCCCCCCAGGACTCCTCTTTCGAGGGATTCGTCGACACCGTTCTCGCGCCACTGGCCACCGGTAACGCGGTGGTCGCCGTGACGAGCGAGCGGCGCCCAACGCCGGCGTTGCTGCTCGCCGAGATGTCGGTCACCTCGGACCTGCCCGCGGGAGTTCTCAACGTCGTCTCCGGCCTGACGGGCGAACTCGGCCCCACCCTCGCGAGCCACGAGGATGTCGACGGCATCGACCTCGAGGGCGCGGGCGAACACCACGACGAGCTCGCCGCGAGCGCCGCGGACTCGATCAAGCGCGTGCGGCGAGCGAGCGCCGGCGACTACGCGGAGTCCTCCACGTCGCGGCTGCGCTCCTTCGTGGAGACCTCTACGGTGTGGCATACGATCGGTCGATGATGGAGCCTTTCGCCCTCGCCGAGACGGCCGCCGCGCAGTTGCGTGCGCGCAGCGGATACGACTCCTACGACGTGGCCGTCGTGCTGGGATCGGGCTGGCGTGAGGGCGCGGTCGCTCTCGGTGACGTCTCGAACGTGGTCGCGACGTCGACGCTGTCGGGATTCGCGACTCCCACGGTGCCCGGCCACGACGGCCAGATCATTTCTCTGCGCGTGGGCGAGCGGCGCGTGGCCCTCGTCGCCGGCCGGGTGCACCTCTACGAGGGTAACTCGGCGGCCGCCGTGGTGCACCCGATTCGCACGGTCATCGCCGCGGGCGCGACGCGGGTCGTGTTGACCAACGCGGCTGGCGGCATCGACCCGTCCTTCACCCCGGGTTCGGTCGTCGTCATTCGCGACCACCTCAACTTGACCGCCACCTCACCGCTCGAGGGCCCAGTCGCTGAGGGCCGCCCGTCGCGTTTTGTGGATCTCACCGATCTCTACAGCGCGCGCCTGCGCGCAATCGTCGCCGACGAGGCTCACCTCGCCGAGGGCGTCTACGCCGGGCTGCGGGGACCGCACTACGAGACGCCCGCCGAGATCCGCATGCTCGCGGCCGTGGGGGCGAGCCTGGTGGGCATGTCGACGGTACTCGAGGCGATCGCGGCGCGTCACCTGGGCGCGGAGGTTCTCGGGCTCAGCCTCGTGTCTAACGCCGCCGCCGGCGTCTCGAGCGCGGCCCTCAACCACCGAGAGGTTCTCGAGGCGGGTCAGCACGCCGCGGCCTCCCTCGGCGACCTGCTCTCTCGAGTCCTGCCGCGCCTGTGACGCTTCGCGACGTCGCGGCGCGCTGGATCGAGGCCGATCCCGACGACGCGACTCGCGCCCAGCTCGCCGCGATCCTCGCGGCCGAGGACGACAACGAACTGGCCCGCCACTGCGAGCACCCCCTCGTCTTTGGCACGGCGGGCCTGCGCGGCGAGGTGATGGCGGGTCCGGCGGGAATGAACCGCTTGAGCGTGCGGCGCGCGACCCAGGGCGTCGTGGCGTGGCTGGATGAGCGCGGCATGGACCCCTCGCGCGGCGTCGTGGTCGGCCGTGACGCGCGCCACGGCTCCGAGGCCTTCAACGACGAGGTGGTGTCCGTGCTCCTGGGCGCCGGCTGGGTCGTCCACGAGATGCCCGGGCCGCTGCCCACCCCGCTCGTCGCCTTCGCGGTCAAGCGCCTGGGCGCGGCGGCGGGAATCATGATCACCGCGAGCCACAACCCGCCCCAGGACAACGGCTACAAGCTCTACGGCGACGACGGCTCCCAGATCATCGCCCCGCACGACGAGCGCGTGGAGCACTTCATGTCCCTCGCCGGCGAGCCCGTCCTCGCCGATCGCTCCTCGCCACACCACCGCGAGATCGACGCGTCGCTCGTGGCCGACTACCGCACGCACATGGTCGGACGCTTCGGCGTGGGCGACAGCGACCTCGCGATCACCTACACGCCGTTGCACGGCGTGGGTGGAGCCACGATGCTCGACCTCTTCGCCGCGGCGGGCTACGCGAACGTCTCGATCGTCGAAGCCCAGTTCGCTCCCGACCCGACGTTTCCGACGTTGCCCTTTCCCAACCCCGAAGAGCCCGGTGCGCTCGACCTCGCCATGGCGGCCGCCGACGAGGCGGGCTCGGACCTCGTGCTCGCCAACGACCCCGACGCCGATCGCCTCGGCGTGGCGCTGAGGGGCCCGAGTGGCTGGCGCGTGCTGCGTGGCGACGAGATCGGTTGGCTGCTCGGCGACATGCTGCTGCGCGAGGCCCAATCCGGTGACGTCGTCGCCACCAGCCTCGTCTCCTCCTCGATGCTCGCCACCATGGCCGCCGCCGTGGGCGTTGAGTGCGTGACGACTCTCACGGGCTTTAAGTGGATCTCGCGCGCGGGCGCCGGGCGCCGACTCCTCTTTGGCTACGAGGAGGCGATCGGCTTCGCGGTGGACCCACTCGTCGCCGACAAGGACGGGCTCTCGGCGGCTCTGGCGATCGCGCGCCTGGCGACGCATCTCGCGCGTGAGGGGTCGTCGCTACTCGCGCGACTCGATGAGATCGAGGCGCGCTTCGGCGTGCACGCGATCGGCGCGCTCTCGGTGCGCGCCCAGGGCGCCGGGGGGCTCGAGCGACTCTCCGAGGCGCTCGCGGCTCTCACGGCCACGCCTCCCTCACGCCTGGGCGAGGAAGTCGTCACGGCGACCTTCGACCTGTCCGCGGGCTGGCGGGGCCTGGCGACGCCCGGCGTCGTACTCGAGTTCGCGAACGGTCGCGTCGTCGTGCGCCCCTCGGGCACCGAGGCCAAGGTGAAGGCCTACGTCGAGCTCGTGGCGCCCGCCGAGGATCTCGCGGCCACGCGCGCGCGTCTGGCCGCCGCGGTCGCGGGCGTCGCTAGCGACCTCGCGGCGCGACTGCGCGTCTAGCGCGCCCGCAGGGCGGCGTAGCCCGGCTTGATCACCGTGTTGATGAGGGCGAGGCGCTGGTCGAAGGGGTAGAAGGAGCTCTTGGCGGCGTTGAGCGTCAGCCACTCCATGTCATCGAGGGTCCAACCGAACGCGTCGGCGCACGAGACGAACTCGTCGGTGAGCGTGATGCCGCTCATGAGCCGGTTGTCCGTGTTGAGCGTCACGCGAAAGCGCAGTCGTTTCAGCAGGTCGATCGGGTGTTCGGCGATGGAGCGGGCCGCGCCGGTGTGCACGTTCGAGGTGGGACAGACCTCTAGGGGGATGCGTCGGTCGCGCACGTAGTTGGCCAGGCGTCCCAGCACCTCGTGATCTCCCTCTCGCGTGATGTCGTCGACGATGCGCACCCCGTGACCGAGGCGCTCGGCGTCACAGAACTGCACGGCCTCCCAGATCGAGGGCAGTCCGAAGGCCTCGCCCGCGTGGATGGTCATGTGAAAGTTCTCGCGCTGTACCAGGTGAAAGGCGCTGAGGTGGTGCGTCGGGGGAAAGCCATCCTCGGGTCCGGCGATGTCAAAGCCGCACACGCCCTCGTCGCGAAAGGCCACCGCGAGGGCCGCGACCGTCTCTGAGAGGTCGGCCTGGCGCATGGCCGAGAGGATGGCGCGCACGATGATGACGCGCCCCTCGAGCGCCGCGCTCGCGACGCCGCGACGAAATCCCTCGAGCACCGCGGTGACGATCTCTTCTAGGGAGAGCCCCTCGCGGGTGTGCAGCTCGGGCGCGAAGCGGACCTCGGCGTAGACGATGCCCTCGCGCGCGAGGTCGAGCGCGCACTCCTCGGCCACGCGCGTCAAGTTCGACGCGCTCTGCATCACCGCGACCGTGTGAGAGAAGCCCTCGAGGTAGCGCACGAGGTCGCCGCCCGGTTCGTCGGCGAGGAACCACGTCGCGAGCTCGTCGGCGTCATCGGTCGGCAGCGCCTGGTACCCCGCGTCGTGGGCCAGCTCGAGAACCGTCGAGGGGCGCAGGCCCCCGTCGAGGTGGTCGTGGAGCAGGACCTTGGGCGCGGCGTGGATGAGTTCGCGAGAGAGAGCCTCTGACATGGCGTAAGGCTAGTCAGGGTCAGTCGACGCGAGCGAGCAGCAGAGGCGCGGGTGCGACGTCGTCGTCGCCAATGCGAAGCGCTCCCTCGATCACCTCTCTGGCGCTCGCGAGGTGGTCGACGTCGTCGGCGTGCAGCTCGAAGAGGGGCTGACCGGCCTCGACGCGCTCGCCCTCGCGCACGAGGACTTCGACGCCGGCGCCCGCACTGACCGGATCCTCCTTGCGAGCCCGACCCGCGCCGAGGCGCCACGCGGTGACGCCCACGGCGAGGGCGTCGATCTCCTGGATAACGCCGCCGCGCGACGCGAGAACGCTCTCGTGCTGGATGGCGACGGGCAGCGCCGCGTCGGGGTCGCCACCCTGGGCGCGAATCATCTCGTGGTAGGTCGCGAGCGCCGAGCCGTCGTCGAGCTTGGTCGTCGGGTCCACGTCGAGACCCGCGAGATCGACCATGATGCGCGCGAGCGCCAAGGTGAGCTCGCGCACGTCGGAGGGGCCGCCCCCGCGAAGTACGTCGAGCGTCTCGGTCACCTCGAGAGCGTTGCCGACGCAACGCCCGAGCGGGGCGTTCATGTTGGAGAGCTGCGCCACGGTGGCGACACCGTGATCGCGGCCGAGAGCGACCATCGTCTCGGCGAGGAGGTGGGCGCGATCGAAGTCCTTGATGAAGGCGCCGCGGCCCACCTTCACGTCGAGGACGAGCGAAGCGGTGCCCTCGGCGATCTTCTTGGACATGATCGACGAGGAAATCAGCGGGATCGACTCGACGGTGCCCGTGACGTCGCGCAGTGCGTAGAGACGCTTGTCGATGGGAGCCAGTCCCGCACCCGCCGCACAGACGACGGCCCCGACCGATTCGAGCTGGTCGAGGATCTCGTCGTTGGTGAGATTCGCCCGCCACCCGGGTATGGACTCCAGCTTGTCGAGCGTGCCGCCGGTGTGGCCGAGTCCACGGCCCGAGAGCTGGGGGACCGCGGCGCCGCAGGCGGCCACGAGGGGCACGAGGACGAGCGAGATCTTGTCGCCGACGCCGCCGGTGGAGTGCTTGTCGACCGTGGGTCGTGACAGCCCCGAGAGGTCGAGGCGCTCGCCCGATTTGATCATGCGCGCGGTCCAGGTGCTCAGCTCGCCGCTCGAGAGGCCCCGAAAGAAGATCGCCATCAAGAGAGCCGACATCTGCTCCTCGGCCACCTCGCGCCGGCTGTAGGCCTCGAGCATCCAGGTGATCGCCCCGTCGTCGAGGACGGCGCCGTCGCGCTTGGCGGCGATGATCTCGGGCGCGGAGTAGCTCACGTGCGTCGCTCGTCGAGGTCGTCCGGTCCGAAAGCGCCGGGTAGCAACTCGCCCAGGGTGGTGGGTGCGTGGCCCACGCCCGCGTCGACGGCGAGCGAGGAGCCCCCGAACTCGAAGAGCAGCTGGCGACAGCGTCCACAGGGGGCGAGTGGCTGGCCGTCGCCGGCGACGATCGCCACGGCCACGAGTCGTCCGCCACCGCTACGCGCGAGGTCGCTCACCAGCGAACACTCCGCACAGAGCGTGAGGCCGTAGCTCGCGTTTTCGACGTTGGAACCCACCACCACGAGCCCGTCGCTCGTCAGTCCCGCCGCGCCGACGCGCACGTGAGAGTAGGGCGCGTACGAGTGGTGCGTGGCCTCGCGAGCGCGCTCGCGCAGCTCGTCCCAGGCGATCTGCGGAGAGTTACTCACGACTTCACAGTACACTTCGCGTTTTGTGGACCCCAACGTGAACCCCTGGCTCGACGTACGAGACGAAGTGGCTGACGCCCTGAAGAGCGGGCGCGGCGTGGTCGCGCTCGAGAGCACGATCGTCGTCCACGGACTGCCCGAGCCGACCAACTTGGAGGTGGCTCGCGCGTGCGAAGACGCCGTGCGCGAAGCCGGTGCCGTGCCGGCGACCGTGGGCGTCGTCGACGGTCGGGTGGTGGTGGGCCTCACGCCTTCGGAACTCGCGCACCTCGCCGATCCCTCGACCAAGGCGGCCAAGCTCTCCTCGCGCGACCTGGGCTTGGCGCTCGGTCGTGGCGCCCACGGGGCGACGACCGTGGCGGGCACGCTCGCCGCGGCGAGGGCGGCCGGCATCGCGGTGATGGCGACCGGCGGACTCGGCGGCGTGCACCGGGGAGCGACCAGCACCTACGACGAGTCCGCTGATCTCACCGCTTTGTCGAAGACGTCGGCGCTCGTCGTGGCCTCGGGAGTCAAGTCTATCCTCGACATCGGAGCCACCCTCGAGCGCCTCGACACCCTCGGCGTCGCCGTCGCGGGATATCGCACGTCGCGCTTTCCGGGCTTCTACCTCGCCGATTCTGGTTTCGCCCTCGACTGGCGCGTCGAGAGCGCCGAGGACGCGGCCCGCGCCTTCGTTGCTCACCGCGCGTTCAACGCGTCGGCGATGCTGCTCGCCAATCCCATCGCTCTCGCCTCGGCGCTCGATGAGAGCCTTCACGCGGCCGCGCTCGCCGCCGCCTTTGCCGAGGCCGAACGTGTCGGAGCCAGTGGCAAGGAGGTGACGCCGGTACTCCTCGCCGAGTTCGCGCGTTTCAGTGCGGGGGCGAGCGTCGCGGCCAATCGTGACCTCGTCGTCGCCAACGCCGGCCTCGCCGGAGACGTTGCCGCACGTCTGGCCGCCCAGTGAAGGTGCTGGTCCTCGGCGACGTCATGCTCGACGTCGTGGTGCGCCCCGAGGGACCCGTGGCGCCCACCTCGGACACACCGTCGCGGGTGCGGCTCTCGCGCGGCGGGGCCGGAGCGAACTTCGCGGTGGCCCTCGCGCGTAGTGGTCACGACGTCACCTACGTCGGCGCCGTGGGGCGCGACCTCGCCGGTGAGATGTGGCGCGAGGAACTCGCCGCGAGCGGCGTCAGAGCCCTTCTCGAGGAAGTCGACGCACCCACCGGGGTCGTCGTTGCCCTCGTGGATGACACGGGCCAGCGCGCGATGTACACCGATCGGGGAGCGAACCCCCGAGTTTCTCGAGACTTCGTCCTGTCAACCCTTGAGGGGCAGTACGACCACCTACACGTGTCGGGCTACAGCGTCCTCGAGAGCGCCACGCGCGAAGTCGCGGTGGCGGCGCTCGCACGGGCGCGTGAGAACGTGATGACCACCTCGGCGGACGTTTGCAGCGTGGGGCCTCTCGTCGGGGTAACCGCCGGCGTCTTCGCGCGTGCGATTGACGGCGTGGACTACCTCTTCGCCAACGAGGAGGAGGCTCGTGTCCTGGGCGGGGGAGAACTGGACGTGGCCCTCGCGGTGCTCGGCTCCCTGTCGCACGAGGGAGTGGTGACGCGCGGCGCGCGCGGCGCGCTCGCCTGGTGCGGCGATGACACCACGAGCGCGGCGAGCACGACGGTCACGGTGCTCGACACGACCGGGGCCGGTGACGCCGCCGCGGGGTCGTACCTAGGCGCGCGCCTGGCTGGTCACTCGATGGACGAGGCGCTCAGTCGGGCAATGCGAGACGCCGCGAGCGTGGTCGCGAGCCTGGGGGCGACTCGTTGATCAGTCGTGGTGGTAGGCAACACCGTCGGCGGCCGGCGCGCGCACGCGCCCGATC
>JAJYAC010000101.1 GCA_021779735.1 Actinomycetes bacterium | reverse complement strand
TACGTCACAGCCCGCCGCGTTGAAGGCCTCGTAACTCATCGCGTAGTACGTCGCGGCGTCGCCGCTCGCGGTGTAGACGAGACAGACCCGGGGACGGGCCTTGCGCGTAGAAGCGAGCGCGTCGGTGAGCATCGTGCCCACGCGGGCGCTCATCTGTGTGGGCCCGGGCACGAGGCCACCAGACGTGGCGAGGATGCGTGGTGTCTTCATCGCACCGTTCTAGTGGATCGCGCCGTTACTGCCTAGTATGCGGTGACGACGAGGAGGACCCGTGGAGAGTGCGACGCTCGAGGCAGACCTGGACCAACTGATCGCGGACTATCCGCCCCGAGAGACCGAACCGGTCACGTTCCTTGGAGCGCAGTTCGATCGCGGACTGGCCTGGGTGCACTTTCCTCTTGGGCGCGGTGGCCGGGGTCTCACGCCGACCGATCAGCAGACCGTGCTGCGACACCTCGCGCGCGCCGGCGCGCCCAACGCCGCGATGCGCAACGTCATTGGCTACGGCATGGTCGCGCCCACGCTCGTGGTGCACGGCACCGACGAGCAGTGCGAGAGATTCCTACGTCCCCTCTTTACCGGCGAGGAGATCTGGTGTCAGCTCTTCAGTGAGCCGGGGGCCGGTTCTGACGTCGCGGGACTGGCGATGCGCGCCGAGCGCGACGGGGACGAGTGGCGCGTGAACGGCCAGAAGGTCTGGACAACGCTCGCGCACGTCGCCAGCTACGGGCTCTTGATCGCGCGCACCGACCCCGACGCGCCCAAGCACAGGGGCATCACCGCCTTCATCGTGGGGATGCACGATGACGGCGTGGACGTGCGGCCGCTCTATCAGATCACCGGGGAGGCGGAGTTCAACGAGTGCTTCTTTGAAGACGTGCGCGTGCCCGACTCGCGGCGCCTCGGCGACGTGGGCGAGGGCTGGGGCGTGTCGATCACGACTCTCATGAACGAGCGCGTCTCCATTGGCGGCACCGTGCCCGCGCGCGGCAGCGGCCTCATTGGAGAGGCCGTGAAGATCTGGCGAGAGAGCTGGGCCGAGCGCAGCGGTGCCTACGTCCAGGCGGTGCGCGCGCGACTCGTCGAGTCCTGGGTGCGCAACGAGGTGGCCCGCCTGACCAACTGGCGCGCGAGCGACCTGCGCCGCGCCGGCACCCCCGGACCCGAGGGATCCGTCGCCAAGCTCGCCTTCGCCGAGGAAAATCAACGGACGAGCGAGCTGTGCGTGGAGCTCTTGGGCGCCGCGGGCATGCTCTACTCCTCGACGTACCCCCTCGTGCGACCCAGCGAGACGGCCCTGGCCAGTGGCGACATGCGCAAGGCCTTCCTTCGCATGCGAGCCAATTCCATTGAGGGCGGCACGAGCGAGGTGATGCGCAACATCATTGGTGAGCGAGTCCTCGGACTGCCCGGCGAGCCGCGAGCGGACAAGGACGTCGCCTGGAAGGACGTGCCGCGAAGCTAGCGCCGCTCGTTCTCGGCCGCGAAGGCGCCGAGCAGGTGGCTCACGGCGTTGGTGACCGCGACGGCCGTGGGCAGGTCGAGCATCTCATCGATGCCGTGGGCGTTGGAGTCAGGTCCGAGCACGCCGGTCGCGACGAAGGCCGCCTCGGGGAAGCGCTCGGCGAGAGAGGCGAGGAACGGGATCGATCCGCCCTCACCCGTGAATCCCGCCTCACGCCCGAACGCGGCGCGCGAGGCGTCGGCGAGCGCGTCGTCGAGCCAGGGTTCCAGCGGCGGCGCCATCCAGCCGTCGGCGTTTTGGATCGACACGACGTCGACGGATGCTCCCTCGGGTGGATCACTGGCGAGTCGCGACACGAGGGCCCGCGCGGCCTCGGCCGAGTCCGTCGTCGGCGCGAGGCGAAACGAGAGGACGGCGGTGGTGGAGGGGCGCAGGACGTTGCCGGCGATCTCGGGCAGGGGCACGCCGCCCATGCCCACCACCGAGAGCGTCGGGTACCACGTCGAGCGCAAGATGCGCTCCGCGGCGTTCGCGCCCATGGGCGAGACGCCGTCGAGCAGGGGCAGGTCGGCCACCGTGACGTCGCCAAACTCCTCGGCGGTCGCCCCGGCGGCCTGGACGTGGGCGTCGGGAATCGCCTCGCGCAGCTCGCTCACGAGGATCTCGCCGGTGCGTGAGTCTTCGACGCGATCGAGGAGTTGACGCAGGAGGCGAAAGGACGAGGGGGCGACGCCGCTGACCGCGCCGCTGTGCTGGCCGCGCGAGAGGACGCCCACCGTTACTTCGAGGTTCACGATGCCGCGCAGCGAGGTGGTCACCCAGAGCCGGTCGTACGTGAGAGCCCCCGAGTCGAGGCAGACCATGAAGCGCACGTCGCCCAGGTGATCGGCGAGGTGCTCGAGGTAGGCGGCCAGGTCGGGGCTGCCGGACTCCTCGCTCGCCTCGATGAGCACGACGACCCGGCTGTGAGGGGTGCCCGCGTCTTCGAGGGCCTCGAGGGCCAGTAGCGCCGAGAACGTGGAGTACCCGTCATCGGCCAGGCCGCGAGCGTAGAGACGGTCGCCCACGCGCGTGGGCGAAAACGGAGCGAGACCGTCGGACCAGTCCCCCAGGGGCGGCTGCTTGTCGAGGTGCCCGTAGAGCACCGCCGTCCCCGTACCCGTCGAGGTCGCCTCGACGGTAACGACGAGGAGTGGAGTGCGTGCCTCGAGGCGTTCGATCG
>JAJYAC010000100.1 GCA_021779735.1 Actinomycetes bacterium | reverse complement strand
ACCCGGGGCTCGACGGTGACAAAGGACGTCGCCGAGGGGGTGCGTTCATAGTTCGGCGGGTCCGTCGAGCGCACCGCCTTGATAACGGTCGTCCGCGAGATGCGTATTCCGACGGTTGTTGTACACCCGTTCCGATCGGACCTGTACAGCGATTCCGACGTAGTTGTACAGCCGCGAGAGGCTGACGCTGGCAGTGGCGTGAGCGAGAGGGCACCGGCAACGCTTCTTTGATCCATCACGATCAGAGGAGTGGCCGGTGCCCCGTCCCCATACAACCATGCGCAAGGTCCGCGAGATACTTCGACTCCGCTGGGAGGAGCAACTGAGCCTGCGCGCCGTGGCGTCGGCCGTGGCAATGCCCCACGCCACCGTCGCGCTCTATGAGAAGCGCGCCGCCGAGGCCGGGCTCTCCTGGCCCCTCGAGGGAATCGACGACGAAGCCCTGGAGAACCTGCTCTTCGCGCCGCCGGCGCCACCAACGCGCGAGCACCCTGACTTCGCCTATCTCCAGCGCGAACTTCGCCACAAGGGCGTCACCTTGCAGTTGCTCTGGGACGAGTACCGCGAGGCCCACCCCGATGGTTACGGCTACAGCCAGTTCTGCAAGCTCTACCGCGAGTGGCGTGATCGCCTCGACGTCGTGATGCGCCAGGATCACGTGGCCGGCGAGAAGCTCTTCGTCGACTTCCCGGGTCTCACGATCCCCATCTACGACGAGGTGAGCCTGGGCGTGAAGTTTCGCGCCGAGCTCTTCGTGGCGGTGTTGGGCGCGTCGAACTACCTCTACGTCGAGGCTCTCTACAGCCAGGCGCTCGAGCACTGGGTGAACGCCAACGTGCGCTGCTTTGCCACCCTCGGGGGCTGTCCGCACATCGTCGTGCCCGACAACTTGAAGTCCGCGGTCACCAAGGCCTCGCGCTACGAACCCGACGTCAACGCCACCTTCGCCGAGATGGCCGCGCACTACAACATCGCCATCATCCCCGCGCGGCCCTTCCGGCCCCGCGACAAGGCCAAGGTCGAGGTCGGAGTGCAGATCGTCGAGCGCTGGATCATGGCGCGTCTGCGAAAGGAGCGCTTTACGAGCCTGGCCGATCTCAACGAGGCGATTCGCGGCCTGGTCGCCATCGCCAACGCCAAGCCCTTCAAGAAGCTCGAGGGCTCGCGGGCGTCGGTCTTCGAAGAGATCGACCGGCCCGCGCTGCGACCCCTGCCCGAGACCCCCTACGAGTTCGCCACCTGGCGGCGGGCCAAGGTCAACATCGACTACCACGTCGACGTCGATCGCCACTACTACTCCGTGCCCTATCGCCTGGCGCGCGAGGTCGTCGACGTGCGCTTCACCAGCCGGACCGTTGAGGTGTTCTACAAGCACCAGCGCGTCGCGTCGCACCTTCGCCGCCACGAGAAGGGTCGACACTCCACCGAGCCAGCTCACATGCCCGCGAGTCACCGGCGCTATTTGGAGTGGACGCCCGGACGCATCATCCACTGGGCACACCAGAACGGACCCTCGACGGGTGCCTTCATTGAGGAGCTCTTGGCGAGTCGTCCCCACCCCGAGCAGGGTTTTCGTTCGGCGCTGGGGGTGATGGCGCTCGCGAAGAAATACAGCCCCGAGCGCCTCGAGGCCGCGTGCGCGAGAGCGCTCGCCCTGCGCTCGTTCTCCTATTCGTCGCTCTCTTCGATGCTCAAGCACGGCCTCGAACAGCGAGCACTATCCGCGGGGACCACTCGAGCCCACCCCGTGCACGTCAACATCCGGGGCCCGAACTACTACCACTAGGAGAACCATGCTCACCCATTCCACGATCGAGGGGCTCAAGTCCCTGCGACTGCCCGCCATGGCGTCGGGTCTGCTCGAACAACGTTCACACCCCGACTACCTCGAGCTCTCCTTCGAGGACCGTTTGGGCCTGCTCGTCGAGAGCGAGCTCCTCCAGCGATCCAACCGCCGCTTGGAGAGAGTCCTGAAGGCTGCGAAGCTGCGCAGCGGCGCCGTCATCGAGGACCTCGACTTCTCCGCTGCGAGGGGGCTCGACAAGACAACGCTGCGCTCACTCGTTGACTCGCCCTGGGTGGCCAATCACCACCAGGTGATGATCGTGGGTCCGACCGGAGTGGGCAAGACATTCGTCGCCTGCGCGATCGCCAACCGCGCCATCCGTGACGGCGCCAGCGCGCTCTACGTGCGCGTGCCCCGACTCCTTGATGATCTCAGCGTCGCGCGCGCCGACGGGCGCCTGGCGCGCATGATGACGAGTCTCGCGCGCGTGGACGTTCTCATCCTCGACGACCTCCTGCTTCGCCCGCACTCTGATGATCAGGCCGCCGACCTGCTCGAGGTCGTCGAGGATCGTCGGGGACGTCCGATCATCGCTACGTCGCAGCTACCCGTCAACCACTGGCACGAGGGGCTCGGAGATCCCACCGTCGCCGACGCCATCCTGGACAGACTGCTCGAACGCGCGCACCGCATTGAACTCTCCGGAGCTTCTCGGCGTCGAAGCGACGCCACGCCGCGCTCGAAGAAGTCTGTGGCGCCAACCAACGGATGATCTGGCCTACGATCGCTCGAAAGGAGGTGAGTTAGGGACCAGCGCTCACCAGCACAGCATCACCACCGGTGTTCAACAACTCCGGAACGACTGTGCAACTACGTCGGAATACGCAGTGGAGACTATTCCTGGGGCAGGTCA
>JAJYAC010000009.1 GCA_021779735.1 Actinomycetes bacterium | reverse complement strand
CCGGCGAGATGCTAGTGAACGCGTCAAGGCTCGTAGGCGAGGCGCCAAGTTGAGTGGCAGTCACGCCGTCACTCGACGATGCGTTCTCGTGGAACACAACTCGGTTCTCTGTCCACTGCGCAAAAAGATACAGATCTGCTCCAAAAGAATATGTAACTCCGTCGGCATAGGACGTTCCAGTTCCATCTGCTGCGGTGTTCCACCCAGTAAATGAGTAACCCGGGTCAGAGAAAGCGGGGCTTAGATTGGCGAAGAGCGTCAAAGGGGTACTTACATCCTCAACTTGATAGAGGTAGGTAGCATCCGATGGCCCCGCATTTTCATAGAAGACAGCATTGTGATAGACATTCACCGCACTCGCGGTGGGAGCGAACACAAGAGTCGGTGCGATTAACGCAACTCCAGCAATCAACGGAGATTTGCTCCATCGAACTACTTTCCTGATGAGCGCACTTGCCCTAGCACCAGCGGTAATTTTCATAAATACCTCCCAAGGTTCCGACATTTGGCCATTCCCGTGTGATGGAAAAGCATCGGGAGTCAGTTTGTCTTCTTCCCTCGAAATCCATCACCGCACGTGAATACTGCCAATCAGCCCTTGGTTGTAGTCATATAGAGGCTGGCAATTACTACTATTTGAGGTTGATTAGCGCATACTTAGTATCATCCGTAATCACAACGGCTGAACAAGTCGTTATGGACTAAAGACCCATCTAAAGATGGCTGGGGAACCCGCTTCGGAGTGAGCTAGCGAGAGAGGCGACGCTGGCGCGCGACTTCAAACGCAGCGATCGAATACGCCACGCCGGCGTTAAGAGAAGAGATCTTGCCGAGTTGAGGAATGGAGACAACGGCCGCGCATCGCTTGCGCGTCAGAGAGGCCAAACCCTTCTCTTCTCCACCCACGACGAGCGCAACGGGTCCCGAACCGAGGTCGAGGTCGTAAAGAGAGTGAGGGGATTCACCCGCGAGGCCCACCGTCAGCACACCGGCCTTGGTGAGTTGATCCAAAGCCGCGGGAACTCCACCCACGTCGCAGAAGTCGAGGTACTCAATAGCCCCTGCCGCGGTCTTCGTGACCGTCGGCGAGATGCGCGCGGAGCGGTGGCGGGGCAAAACAACGCCGGTCACCCCCGCGCCGTCGGCGCTGCGCAGCATGGCACCTAGGTTGCGCGGGTCGGTGACGCCATCACAGACGAGGAGAAAGGCCCGCGGATCCGTCGCCAGCGCCGTGAGGTCGGTCGTGGGGAGTCGACCGGCGAAGGCCACGACGCCCTGGTGACCCTCGGTGCGTGCTTCGCGATCGAGGCGGGCCATTGAGACGACTGACACGGGCACCCGCTGGCGCTGGGCCTCGCGCTCGATGGCGTCAAGCACGTCAGAGGGGTCCTGTTGATCGGCGAGAAGGATGCGCTGGACGCTGCGACGTCGGGCTTTGAGCACTTCGAGGACCGCGCGGCGTCCCTCGACTTGTTCGCCGCCGAGACCCTCGCTCGTGGGCCGACGAGGCGCGCCGGCGCGGGCGCTGGGTCCGCGGCGCGGGCCCCGACCGGGCGCCGGGGGACGGGGGCTCACGCGAGCTCCTCGATCAAGACCGCCGCCAGAGCGCCAATGCCCTCCGCGCGGCCAATCGCTCCCAGCCCCTCAGTGGTGGTCGCCTTCACCGACACCACGGTGCCGAGGATGCTGGACAACTCGTGGCTCATCGCCGGCATGTAGAGCGCGAGGCGCGGACGCTGGGCAATGAGAGTCAGGTCGGCGCTCACCACGCGAAAGTGGTGCGTGCGAAGCAGTTCGAGGGTGCCCTCGAGCAGGTGGCGCGAGGAGACCCCGGCGAGGGACGGGTCGTCGTCGGGAAAATGGCGGCCGAGATCGCCGAGGTTCGCGGCCCCCAGCAGCGCGTCACAGAGCGCGTGCGTCGCGACATCAGCGTCGGAGTGTCCCGCGAGACCGGGAGCGTCAGGCACGTGAACGAGACCGAGCACGAGGGGACGGCTCTCGTCGTCACTGAAGCGATGCACGTCGAGGCCCTGACCGATTCTCACGCGAGCCCTCCCCCGCGCGTCACGCGCGTGAGGTCCTCGGGGACCGTGATCTTGACGTTGTCGGCGTGACCAAGCACGACGACGACTCGACCTCCGGCGCGCTCGACGAGCGCCGCGTCGTCGCTGGCCTCAGCGCCGGTCTCGTGGGCCGCGACGAGCACGTGACGACGAAACGCTTGGGGTGTCTGGACGGTCACGAGCTCTTCGCGAATCTCCGTGGTGCGCACGATGGTGGTCTCACCGTCTCGCTCGACCCGCTTGACCGTGTCGGTGATCGTCAGACCCGGGATGGCGGCGTCGGCGCCGGCACGCACGGCCTCGACGACGGCGACGAAGAGGGCGCGAGAGGCGAGAGGACGAGCCGCGTCGTGCACCACCACGACGTCCGCGTCGCGAACGTGGTGCAAACCAGCGCGCACCGACGCGGCGCGCGTCGCGCCGCCTTCGACGATGACGTCGGCGCCCTCGCCAGATCCCTGGTAGCCGGGGGGCACGACGAGTACGACGACGTCGGCCACGCTACGGGCTTGGCGCACGCTGCGCGCGGCGACGGTCTCCTCGCCCAGGGGCGCGAACTGCTTGAGGCCGCCGAAGCGCACTCCCTGGCCGCCGGCGACCACGACGGCGGTGACGGACATGGCTAGGGAAGTACCGACGCGAGCTTTTCCTCGGCCGCCTCGGTGTCCACGTTGAGCGCGAACGTGAGTTCAGACACCAGGATCTGGCGGGCACGGGTCAACATTCGCTTCTCGCCCGCGGACAGTCCCTTGTCCTTGTCGCGGATCGAGAGATTGCGCACGACCTCGGCGACTTGGTAGATGTCGCCCGAACGCAACTTCTCCGAGTGGTTCTTGAAGCGCCGCGACCAGTTGGTCGGCATGCGCGCTTCCTTCTTGCGCAGCACCGCGAACACCTCTTCGACCTCTTCGTCGTTGATTACGTCGCGCAGTCCCACCGACTCCGCGTTGGCGACCGGCACCATCAGAACGAGGTCCGTGTAGGCAACCTTGAGCTTCAGGTAGTCCTGCTTGACGTCAAAGGCGGTCATCTTCTCGATCTTCTCCACGGTGCAGGCACCGTGGTGGGGGTAGACGAGACGGTCGCCTTTCTTGTACTTGCGAGCGGTCATGCGGGGCTCCTCGAGCTAACGCAGCGGGCGTAAAGGGGATTGCCTATTCTACCGCACCCACGGCGAATCGTGACGTGAGAGCACCGATCGCCTCGGCCAGCGTGGCGCAGCGCACCACCCGCACGCCGTCCACCCCCTCGAGGTCGGCTCCGGCGGGCACGATGACGGTGCTCGCTCCGAGTCGGGCGGCCTCGCGCACGCGCCGGGCGAGCCCCTCGACCACGCGCAGTTCGCCGGCGAGTCCGACCTCACCGAGCGCGGCCACGTCACGGCGCACCACGAAGCCCTGGGTCGCCGAGGCCACCGCGAGGGCGAGGGCCACGTCGATGCCCGGGTCGGTCGCGGGCAGTCCCCCGGCGGTCGCCGCGAAGACGTCACAGCCCGCCGTGGACACGCCGCACCGCGCCTCCAACACCGCCAGGAGGAGAGCGAGACGCTGGCCCGAGACCTGGTGAGCCACGCGTCGCGGAGACGAGAGCGCCGCCACGACGAGGGCCTGGACCTCGACGACGAGCGAGCGCGTGCCGTCTCTCGTGACGCCCAAGACAACTCCCGAGGTGGCCTCGGCGCACGTGATCGCGAGCTCGGGCAGGTCGCGTAGGCCACTGCCCTCCATTTCGAGCAGGCCGATCTCGCCGGTGGGCCCGAAGCGGTGCTTCTGGGCGCGCAGGATTCGCAGCGAGCCGTGCCGATCGCCCTCGATGCGAATGACGGTGTCCACGAGGTGCTCGAGGGCGCGCGGGCCGGCGAGGTCGCCGTCCTTGGTGACGTGACCCACGAGCACCAGCGAGCTCTGTGTGGCGCGCGCGCTCTGGCTGAGCCGCTCGGCCCCGTGGCGCAACTGGCTGACCGATCCGGACGCGCCACCCAGCTGGGCGTCGTTCATCGCCGAGAGCGAGTCCACCACGACCACCTCGGGGCGCCGGGCCACCACGAGATCGGCCGCCTGGGCCAGATCGGTCACGGCGGCCACCTCGAGGCCGCTCGGCACGTCGCCGAGGCGCCGAGCGCGTCTGGCCACCTGGGCGAGGGACTCCTCGGCGGCGATGAGCAGCGCCGAGCCGCGCGAGGCGTGCGCGAGCAGCACCATGAGAGCAAGCGTCGACTTGCCGACCCCCGGCTCGCCGTAGAGGAGCGTCGAGGACCCGGGTGCGAGACCACCGCCGAGCACCCGGTCGAGCTCGCCGACCCCCGTCGTGCGCAGCGCGAGTCGCGACACGTCAACGTCCGCGAGCGCCCAAGTCGTCGCCTCGCTACTCGCGCGCGGGGCTGACGTGGTCGCCTCGAGCGTGTTCCACTCTCCGCAACCCGCGCAACGCCCCGCCCAGCGAGGCGCCGTCGCACCGCAGTCGCGACAGACGTGGGTGGGGTTTCTCATGACGCCCACCCTAGGTAGGCACTGTGACTACAGATTGCCGGTGAGATCTTCGAAGTCAACCGATGGCGGCAGGCCTTCGACGCCCTCGAAGCTCAGCGAGATCCCCTCGGGGCCCTCGACCGCGTCCACGACCACCGTCTGGCCCGCGTGGAACTCCTTGAAGAGGATCTTCTCACTCAGCACGTCCTCGACGTAGGTCTGGATCGCCCGACGCAGCGGTCGCGCGCCCAACTCGGGGTCGTAGCCCTTCTCGGCGAGGTAGTTCTGCGCCGCGGCGGAGAGTTCGAGTCCCAGTCCCTGAACCTTGAGCTGCTCGCGCAGACGCGTGATGAACAGGTCGGCGATGAGAATCACCTCTTCGCGGGTCAGTTCGTGGAAGACGATCGTGTCGTCGATGCGGTTCAAGAACTCCGGGCGGAAGTGGGCCTTCAACGCCTGGTGGACCTTCTCTTTCATCCGCTCGTGGGTCAGCAGGTCCGACCCCTTGCCAAAGCCAATGGCGGCCTTGCGCAGGTCGGCGGTGCCGAGGTTGGAGGTCATGATGAGGATCGTGTTCTTGAAGTCCACCGCGCGACCCTGAGAGTCTGTGAGTCGACCGTCTTCGAGAATCTGCAGCAGCGTGTTGAACACGTCGGGGTGGGCCTTTTCGACCTCGTCGAAGAGCACCACCGAGAAGGGCTTGCGACGAACCGCCTCGGTCAGCTGGCCGCCCTCGTCGTAACCGACGTAGCCCGGGGGCGAACCCACCAGTCGGCTCACCGAGTGCTTCTCCATGTACTCACTCATGTCGAGCTGGATCAGCGCGTCTTCGTCGTCAAAGAGGAACTCCGCGAGGGTCTTGGCCAACTCGGTCTTGCCCACGCCCGTGGGCCCGAGGAAGATGAACGAGCCACCGGGGCGCTTGGGGTCTTTCAAGCCCGCGCGGGTACGCCGGATGGCGCGAGAGAGCGCGATGATCGCCTCGTTCTGGCCAATGATGCGCTTGTGCAACTCGTCTTCCATGCGCAGCAACTTGGAGGTCTCCTCCTCGGTGAGGCGGTAGACCGGAATGCCGGTCCAGTTCGCCAACACCTCGGCGATCGTCTCTTCGTCCACGAGGTCGAAGGTCACGCCACCCGATGACTTGACGCTCACGTCGAGGGCGTCTCGCTTGCCCACCAGGTCACGCTCGCGCTCCTCGAGGGCCTTGGCCTGCTCGAGTGCGCCGCTCTCCATGGCGGACTCCTTGTCGGCACGCACGCGCGCCAGGTCCTCGTCGATCTTCTTCGCCGCGGGCGGGGCGTCCATGCGTCGGATGCGCAGGCGGCTGCCCGCCTCGTCGATGAGGTCGATCGCCTTGTCGGGCAAGAAGCGGTCCGCGATGTAGCGGTCCGCGAGGTTCGCGGCCGCGATGAGGGCCTGGTCGGTGATCTTGACCGCGTGGAACTCCTCGTACACCTCGCGCAGGCCCTTGAGGATCTCAATGGTCATGGCGATCGAGGGCTGCTCGACCTTGACGGGCTGAAAACGCCGCTCCAGGGCCGCGTCCTTTTCGATGTGCTTGCGGTACTCGTCGATCGTCGTGGCGCCCACCGTCTGGAGTTCGCCGCGAGCGAGCATGGGCTTGAGGATCGACGCCGCGTCGATGGCGCCCTCGGCCGCACCGGCGCCCACGAGAGTGTGGATCTCGTCGATGAAGAGGATGATGTCCCCGCGCGTGCGGATCTCCTTGAGGACCTTCTTGAGCCGCTCCTCGAAGTCGCCACGGTAGCGGCTGCCCGCGACGAGCGCGCCCAGGTCCAGCGTGTAGAGCTGCTTGTCGGCCAGCGTCACCGGCACCTGGTTGGCCACGATGCGCTGGGCCAAGCCCTCGACGATGGCGGTCTTGCCCACGCCGGGCTCTCCGATCAGCACCGGGTTGTTCTTGGTGCGCCGCGAGAGGACCTGCATGACCCGCTCGACTTCCTTCTCGCGTCCCACCAGCGGGTCGAGCTTGCCCTCGCGGGCGAACTGGGTGAGGTTTCGACCGAACTGGTCGAGCACGGCCGAGCCACCCGAGGCCTCGGCGTCGGACTTAGACGAGCTCGCGCTCGACGTCGCGCCGGTCTCCTTGCCACCCTGACCGGACATCATCTGGATGACCTGGGTGCGCACGCGGGCCATGTCGGCGCCGAGGTCGTTGAGGACCTGGGCGGCCACGCCATCGCCCTCGCGCACGAGGCCGAGGAGCATGTGCTCGGTGCCGATGTAGGAGTGGCCCAACTGAAGAGCCTCGCGCAGGGAGAGCTCGAGAACCTTCTTGGCCCGAGGGGTGAAGGGGGGCGATCCGGGTGAGGGATTCGTGTTCGTGCCAATGGCCTCTTCGACCTTCTCACGCACCACCTCAAACGTGACCCCCAGGGCGTCGAGGGCCTTGGCGGCCACTCCCTCGCCCTCTCGAATCAGCCCGAGCAAGATGTGCTCGGTGCCAATGAAGGCGTGGTTGAGGTCGCGCGCCTCTTCCTGGGCGAGCACGAGGACTCGCCGGGCCCGGTCAGTAAATCGTTCGAACAAATTTCATCCTTAGTCGCCGATATCTGAAGTGTACCGGTGCTAGGTATCACTTCGAACTCACCCCGCAGAGGGGGCCCAAGGCTCATCTATGGTGGTGGGGTGAATCCGCACGAGCGACTTGGCCTGCCCCAGGTGGAGGCGGATCTCGCGCGCCTCGAAACCCTCCTCGCCGAGTCTGTGGTCTACGGCGACGCCTACCTCGACTCGGTCACAACGCACCTGATTTATGCGGGCGGCAAGCGTCTGCGACCCCTGCTGGCGGTGGCCTCGGCCACGAGCGGCCAGCGCGAGGCGACCCGCGAGGACCTGCTCGGTGGCGTCTCGCTCGAGCTGATGCACCTCGCCTCGCTCTACCACGACGACGTCATGGACGAGGCCGAGGTGCGCCGCAACGTCGACAGCGTGAACGCGCGCTACGGCAACCTGATCGCCATCGTGGCCGGGGACTACCTCATGGCCCGCTCGGCCGGCATCGCCGCCGACCTCGGCACCGACGTGGCCGGTCTGATGGCTCGCACGCTCGCGCGCCTCACCCGGGGCCAGGTCTCCGAGGTGCGCACGGCCTTCTCCGTGGAGCGCACCGAGGAGGACTACTTCGAGGCCATTGGGGGCAAGACCGCCTACCTGATGTCGGCGAGTTGCCGCGTGGGGGCGATCACCGCGGGACTACCCAGCGAGCAGTTAGAGGCGCTCACCGAGTACGGACGGTGCTTTGGCATGGTCTACCAGCTGCGCGACGACATCCTCGACGTGACCGCCACCGACAACCAGCTCGGCAAGCCCGCCGGCCAGGACCTCGCCGAGGGCATCTACAACTTGCCGACGCTCTACGCGCTGCGTGACGCCACGGTGGGCGACGAGTTGCGCTCCCTGTTGGGCGCGGCCCTCAACGACGCGGACCGCGAACGAGCGCGCAAGCTCGTCGTGGCGACTGACGGCGTCGCCCAGACGATTCTCGCGGCCCAGCACTTCCTCGCCGAAGCCGACGCGGCGCTGTCAGTCGTGCCCGAGGCGGCGCTTCGCGAGGGTTTCTCCTCGCTGATTCGCTCGCTGCTCGAGGACTTGCCCGTCTACTGATCCTCTCGGATCGGCTTGAGGGTGGGAAAGGCGATGACCTCGCGCAGGTTCGACGCGTCGGCGATCACCATCGCGAGGCGATCCACGCCCACGCCCAGACCCGCCGTGGGCGGCAGGCCCCACTCGAGGGCCTTGATGTAGTCCTCGTCGATACGCATCGCCTCGTCGTCGCCGGCCGCGGCCAAGCGGGCCTGGTCCTCGAAGCGCTCGCGCTGATCTTGGGGGTCGGTCAACTCAGAAAAGCCGTTGGAGAGCTCGCGGCCGGCGAGGAAGGACTCGAAGCGCTCGGTGAGCTCGTGGTCCTGGGGGTGGCGGCGCGCGAGCGGTGAGACCTCCACCGGGTACTGCGTGACGAACGTCGGGTTCCACAGATCGCTCTCGCACGTGGCCTCGAAGAGCTCGGCCAGGCAACGTCCGGCCCCCCACGAGGGGTGCACCTCGACGTCGCGCTCTGTCAGGAGCTGGGCCAGGCGCTCACGGCTCGTGTGCACGCTCACCGCCTCGCCCACCGCCTCGCTCGCGAGCTCGGCCATCGGGCGACGGGCCCAGGGCGTGGTGAAGTCGATCTCGCGACCCTGGTAGGTCACGCGCGTCGTGCCGAGCACGTCAACGACGGCCCCGGTGACGAGCTCCTCGGTGAAGGCCATCATGTCCTCGTAGTTCCAGTACGCCGCGTAGAGCTCGAGCATGGTGAATTCGGGGTTGTGGCGCGGGCTCACGCCCTCGTTGCGAAAGACGCGACCCAGTTCGAACACCCGCTCAAAGCCACCCACCACGAGGCGCTTGAGCCACAGCTCGGGCGCGATGCGCAGGTAGAACTCGCTGCCGAGGGCCTGGTGGTACGTGACGAAAGGCCGCGCGGCCGCGCCTGTAGGAATCGCGTTGAGAATCGGCGTCTCGACCTCCATGAAGCCGGCCGCCCAGCAGCGCTCGCGCAGGGCGCGCACGAGGGCACTGCGTCGCGCGAGTGAGACCCGCGTGACGTCGTTGGCCCACAAGTCGGCCTCGCGGTGGCGATAGCGCAGGTCGTAGTCGGCGATGCCCGCCCACTTGTCGCCGAAGTTGCGTCGCGCTTCGGCGAGCAGCTCGAAACGCGCCACCTTCACCGAGAGTTCGCCACGCTTGGTGCGCACGACTTCGCCGTGGACGCCAACCCAATCGCCCAGGTGGAGCTTCGTGAAGTTCTCGAAGTCCCTCGTCATCGACTCGAGGGCGAAGAGCTGGATCTCACCAGTGGAGTCACGCATCGTGGCGAAGGCCAGTCGTCCCTGACTACGCAGCAGCATCACGCGTCCGGCGACGGCGACGTTGACCCCCGACTCCTCGCCGGCGGCGAGATGCCCGTAGGTCTCGGCCAGCGCCGCGCAGTACGCCGAGTGGGCGAAGGTGTAGGGGGTGCTCACAGGTCTCCCGAATGGTTGCGTCCATGAATGATACGTAAACCGTGCAGGGTGAGCCACGGCTCGACGTGCTCGACGCTACGCGTGTGGGGCGCGATGAGCCCGGCGAGGCCCCCCGTGGCGATCACGCGCGAGGGTCCCACCTCGTTGATGATGCGCTCGACCACTCCGTCCACCTGGGCCGCGAAGCCGTAGAGGACGCCCGACTGGATCGACTCGACCGTGGAGCGCCCGACCACCGAGCGCGGCTCCACGAGTTCGACCGAACGCAGCGCCGAGGCCTGAGTGTAGAGAGCCTCGAGCGAGATCGCCACGCCCGGGGCGATGGCCCCGCCGAGGTACTCGCCGCGCGCGCTGATGACGTCAAAGGTCGTCGCGGTGCCCAGGTCCACGACGATGCCCGCGCCCGGGTAGAGGTCGTAGGCGCCCACCGAGTTGGCGATCCGATCGGCGCCCACCTCGCGCGGATTGTCGTAGAGAATGGCCATGCCGGACTTCGTTCCCGGTCCGAGCACCGTCACCTCGAGCTCGGCGAACCAGCGATTCGCCATGCGCCGCAGCTGGGTGGTCACCGGCGGGACCGACGAGGAGATGGCGATAGCCGACACGTCCACTCGCAGGTCGAGACCCTCGAGATCGAGCAACTGGGTCAGCATCATCGCGTACTCGTCGGGCGTGCGCTCGGCCACCGTCGAGAGCCGCCAGTGAAAGGCGAGACCCCGCTCGTCGGTCGCGCGGGCGAATCCCATCGCCTCGGGCGCGTCGGGCGCGTCGGGGCCAAAGAGGCCGACCACGGTCTCGGTGTTGCCCACGTCGATGGCCAGCAGCATGACTACCTCCCTACCCAGAGTCGTCCATTGTCGATGAGACGCACGCCCTCGACGTAGCCCGCGAGCAGGGCCCGGCGCTCACCGACCTCGTCGTCTCGCGCGCTCGCCAGGCTCGTCGGATCCACCACGTCCACGTAGGCGATGTCGACGCCGGACTCTTCGAGGCTCGCGCGCAGGCGCGCGCGCTGCACGCTCGCCGCCGCCGGTTCGCTCACGCGGGCCAGGGCGCGCGAGAAGCCGCGCGCCACCTCTCGGCCGGCTTCGCTCAGTCGCACGTTGCGACTCGACAGTGCGAGACCCGACGACTCGCGCACGATGGGACAGCCCACGACCTCGACGTCAAAGCCCAGGTCGTGCACCATCTGGCGCACGAGAACGAGTTGTTGAAAGTCCTTCTCGCCGAGGTAGAGCCGACCGGGGCCATTGACGATGAGCAGTTTGGCCACCACGCTCGCCACCCCGTTGAAGTGCCCGGGACGATCGACCCCCTCGAAGAGTTCACCCAGCGGCCCGACGTTCACCGTCGTCGCCGTGGCGCGGCCGGTGGGCCACATCTCGGCGAGCGCGGGCGTCACGAGAACGTCCACGCCCGCGCGACGGGCGAACTCCTCGTCGGCTTCGGGGGTGCGCGGATAGCGCGCGAGGTCGTCGGCGTCGTTGAACTGGCGCGGGTTGACGAAGACGCTGAGAACGACCGCGTCGCCGCGATCGCGCGCCGCCGCCACGAGGGACTCGTGTCCCGCGTGCAGAGCGCCCATCGTGGGCACCAGGGCGACCGTGCGCCCGCTCTCGCGCAGCGCCGAGGCGCTGCGGCGCCACTCGGCGATCGCGCGTACGTGCTGCATCAGGCGATCGTGACGCTGCGGCGCCGCTCGGCGAGCTCGAAGGCCGCGTGGGCGAGGGCCACGTAGGCCGGACGCTCGGCCTCGGGCATCGCGGCGAGGTGCGCGTCGATCGTCTCGACATCGCCGCGCGACGCCGGTCCGGTCAGCGCCGCCGTCGCGCCAACGCTCGCCACGTCGGACAGAGCCTGACCCGCGAGGGCGAGAAAGTCCTCGAGCTCGAGCCCGGCCCCGCGCGCGAGGCGCTCGACCTGACCCATGAGGGCCACCAGGTGGTTGGCCGCGACGGTCGCCGTGGCGTGATAGAGCGTGCGATGAGCGTCGTCGAGCGTGATAGCGCGACCCTCGAGCGAGCGAACGAGCGCCAGCGCGAGCTCGTCACCCGCGACGCAGTAGGTCGCCCCGACGAGGCGCTGGGCGCCGAGCTCGGGCGAGGAGAGAGCCGCGAGAGGGTGCAGCGACGCCACGCGCGGGTGGGGCGCGAGGACCTCGAGGGTCCGCGAACCGGCCGCGTGGACCAGCACGCGCGTCGCGTCGGGCACGAGCGCCGCCGCCACGTCGGCCAAGGCGTCGTCGGGCACGGTGAGGAGAACCAGATCGCCCGTGACGTCCTCGAGTTGATCGTGGTGGCGCACCGTGACCTCGTGGCCGACGCGCGAGAGTGCCAGTGCGAAGGCGCGCCCGGCACGGCCCGCGCCAATGATGGTGACTTTCATCTTGCCCCCCGTTCCGGCCCCGCAGGTGCCGTTCGGCTATCGCAACGACTCGAGTGTACCCAGGATGCGCACCCGCCCGACACCACCCGCGAGGGCCGCCGCGGGCACCAACTGGGGAGCCAGTTCGGCTAGGGGGACGAGGACGAAGAGGCGCTCGAACATGCGCGGGTGCGGCACGACGATGTCGGGGTCGTCGCTGCGCAGCTCGCCCACGAGTAGCACGTCGACGTCGAGGGTGCGCGGGCCCCAGCGCACGCCGCGGGTGCGCGCGTGCGCGGACTCGGCCTCGCGGCAGCGTTCGAGGAGCTCGCGCGGCGTCGCCCGAGTCTCGAGCTCGACGACGAGGTTCCAGAAGTCGTCCTGGGCGACGCCCCCGACCGGTTCGGTCTCGTAGACGCGCGATACGCGCACCGCGTCGCCGTCGGAAACGATCGCGACGCCGCCGGCGAGGTGCGCGGCGCGGTCGCCAACGTTGGAGCCCAGCGAGAGGTACGCCTTCACGACCGAGTGACGCGACAGCGCACGCCGGCGCTGCGAAGGTCCTCGGGCACGGGCGGGCGCAGCTTGCGCACCGCGACGACGACCGCCTCAATCGCCTCGTCGAGGGCGAGGATCTCGCGCGCGACTCGGTAGGCGAGGGTTTCGAGCAGCAAAAAGCGCCCGTGGGTCGCGACGGATGTGGCGATTCCCACCGCCGCGGCGTAGTCGGTCGTCTCCGAGAGATCGTCGTTCATCGCGGCCTCTTCGAAGTTGCGCTCGATGTCGAGGTCGAACTCGAGGGGCTGGGCCCGGTCGCGTTCCTCAGCCAGCACGCCGACGATCGCGCTGACCCGCAACGCCCGTAGTTCGATGACGTCACTCATCACTCACCGGCAGGGCCATCAGCACGCCACGTCCGTCGGGTCCGACGCTGCGGCGAAAGAGTCGTTCGACCAATGCGATCGATCCGGGCACGCTCGGCGCGCGCCCCGACCACACGAGGTAACCCGCCACGACGCCGAGCAAGCGGTCCGACACGTCGTCACCGTGGAGCAGGACGACCTGCGCGTCGCGCATCGACGCGGCGAGGTCTCGGAAGCAGGCCTCGAGGACGTCGCGCTGGGCGGGGCCACCACGCAGGGGGTAGTGGCTCGCGCTGAGTCCGTGTTCGACGTAGGCCGCGAGGTTCTGCATCACGGGCAGAATCGAGATGACGCGGGTAAACCCCTGGTGCTTGAGCCAGAGCAGCTCCTCGTCGCGGCGCACCCGACGGTGCACCGCTGTCGAGCCACCGGGCCTCTCCGAGACCGCGAGAATGCCCCGGTAGACCCAGGTGAAGCCGCGCGGCTCAATGCCCGCGGCCCACCGGCCCCTCACGAGGTCACCTCGGCGAGGGGCCGCGCGATCAGCTCGCGCGCGTAGAGCGTCGGCGCCACGTCGTGCACGCGCACGAGGTCGACACCGCAGAGCATGGCCCACGCCGCACTGGCGAGTGAGCCCTCGAGACGGTCCTCGACCGCGAGGGGCGCGTCGGCGAGGTCGCCGAGGAATCGCTTGCGGCTCGTGCCCACCAACACCTTCGCGCCCGCCTCGCGCGCCACGGCGACGACGTCGCCGAGGTGGGCGAGCAGCGCGAGGTTGTGTTCGGTCGTCTTGTTAAAGCCGATGCCGGGATCGAGCCAGAGGTCCCTCACCCCCGCGGCTCGCGCGCGGCGCGCGGCGCGTGCGAGGAAGTCGAGCACGTCGGCCACGACGTCTCCGTAGAGCGCGTCGCCCGGCGTGATCGTCGGGTGCAGGCGGTGCATCGCGACGTAGCCCGCGCCTCGCTCACCCGCGACGTCGGCGAGCGAACACGACTCGTCGTTAAGAATCTGGGCCCCCGCCGCCAACGCGGCCCGCGCCACGCTCTCCTTTTGCGTGTTGACCGACACGATCCCGAGCGGGGCGAGACCCTCGATCACCGGCACGACGCGCGCGAGCTCGTCGGACTCGCTCACCGGCGTCGCGCCCGGTCTCGTCGACTCCCCGCCCACGTCCACGACGTCGGCGCCGCGAGCGAAGAAGTCGCGCCCGCGCGCGAGAGCCACGTCGGTAGAGGCGGTGCGCGACTCGGGATAGAACGAGTCGGGCGTCACGTTGACGATGCCCATCACCCGAGGGCTCAGCGCCACGCGGACCGCCGTTGATGGATGTACTGCAGGGCTTCGGCGCGATAGGAGGCGTCATCGCGAAACACGCCACGCACGGCCGAGGTGACCGTCGAGACGCCCTCCTTCTTCACCCCGCGCATCGCCAGGCAGAAGTGCTCGGCCTCGAGAACGCAGATCGACCCGCGCGGGCGCAGCTCGCGCTCCATGGCGTCGACGATCTGGGTCGTCATGCGTTCTTGGACTTGGAGTCGGCGCGCGAATCCCTCGACCAGACGCGCCATCTTGGACAGTCCGGTGATGCGACCCTCGGGCCCGGGCAGGTACGCGAGGTGAGCGAGTCCGCGAAAGGGCACCAGGTGGTGCTCGCAGAGTGTCGTGAAGGGAATGTCGCGCACCATGACCATCTCGTCGTGACCGGCTTCGAAGGTCACACGCAGATGCTCTCCGGGATCGACCTCGAGGCCTTCGAAGAGCTCGACGTACATTTCGGCCACGCGCCGAGGCGTCTCGAGGAGACCGTCGCGCGTCGGGTCCTCGCCGAGAGCCTCGAGCAGTTCGCGCACGAGGACCTGCACGCGCTCGCGATCGACCATCAGGGTTGACCCACGAACGTGTAGATCGCGTCGAGATTGCGGTAGCGCTCGTTCACGTCGAGGCCGTATCCCACGACGAAGTCAGAGGGGATGGAGAAGCCCACGTACTTGAGGTCCTGCTCCACGCGCTGCTCACCCTGCTTGAGCAGTAGCGCACAGACCTCGAGCGAGCGCGGACTGCGCGCGCCCAGGTACTGGCGCAGGTAGTTCAGTGTGAGTCCCGAGTCCACGACGTCTTCGATGATGAGCACGTCGCGGTCGGCGAGATCGACGTCGAGATCCTTCACGATGCGCACTACCCCGCTCGTCTTGGTCGCGGCCCCGTAGGAGGACACCGCCATGAAATCCACCTCCACGGGCAGTTCGATGGCGCGCATCAAGTCCGACATGAAGTTGATCGCGCCCTTGAGCACGCACACCAGCAGCGGGGGGTGGTCTTGGTAGTCGCGAGTGATCTGGGAGCCGAGGTCTCGCACCCTCGCCGCCACCTCGTCGGCCGAGACGATCACGCGTCCCAGATCGTGGGCAGCCCAGCCCGCGGTGTCCTCAGCGTGCTCGCGTCCCATGATGGCTCAGCGTAGTGGAGTCGCTCACTCCAGAATTAGGCGTTGGTGTCGACGAGCCAGGCGTCGACCACCCAGAAGCTGCGTGGCAACGACCTCGCCGCGCACCACGCGCAGGGCTCGCTCGATCTCGGCCGCGTCGGGAGAGTGCAAACCGTCGGGCTCCTCGCGCGCGAGCCGCACCCGCAACCAGCGCCGCAGACGCGCCACGGGCCACGTCGCGAGCGTCCGACAGTCGGCCTCGGCGAGGGGGATCAACTCGTCCTCGGCGGTCGACTCGGCGATCCAGCGCCGCTCGTCGTAGACGAGGTGAGCCGCCCGCGCGAGCAGTGGGGCGACGTCGCGCTCGGCGACGTCGTCGAGCAGCGGCAGCACTTCGTGGCGCACCCGGTTGCGTCGGAAGCGACCGTCGAGGTTCGTCTCGTCGTGGCGCGCGACGTAGCCGCGCGCGGCGACGTAGCCGTGCAGGTCGCGCCGGCGCACGTCGATCAGTGGTTTGGTGGGATCTCCCACCATGGGCGAGAGTCCGTCGAGTCCCGCGCCGCGAACGAGGTTGAGTAGGACCGTCTCGGCAAGATCGTCGAGCGTGTGGCCCGTCAACACCCCCGCCGGCATCGCGGCGCGACGCGCGGCGCGCGCGCGGGCCTCGAAGTTGGCGCCCGGCGCCAGGTGCACGTCGTGGACGCTCACCGGCACTCCCCACTCGCGGGCCAGTTCTACAACGAACACGGCATCCTCGCCACTGGTGGGTCTCGCGTGATGATCGACGTGGTGGAGTTCTACGCGTAGTCCCGCGGCTCGAGCCAGCAGGGCCAGGCCCAACGAGTCGGGGCCACCCGAGACGGCGAGCGCCACCGTATCCCCGGCGCGGGGGAAGTGGCACGTCTCGAGAAGCGCGGACTCGCTGGTCACGCGCCCAGACTACGCAGAGAGTTGAACGCGACGACGCAGACTCGCGCGCACGCGCGCGCCCAGGTAGGCCGATGACGCGAGCGCGGTGATCCAAAAGCTCACCGGCCCGCCGAGCCACACGCCGAGGAATAGTCCCGCCCAGGCGCTAAAGAGCGCGAGGACGACCGCGGCGAACATGGCGTCGCGCGGTCGCCTCGTGAGAACCTCCGCCGCGGCGGCCGGCGCGACGAGCAGCGAGAACACGAGCAGCACGCCCACCACCTGAATGGCCACGACCGTCGTCACCGCGAGCAGGGTCATGAAGACGATCGACATGACACGAGTCGAGAGCCCCCGCGCCGCGGCTGACTGCGCGTCGACCGAGGCGAAGAGCAGTGGTCGATACGTCAGCGACACGCTCACGAGCACGACCAGCGACAAGAGGGCCACGATGACGAGGTCGCGCGACGACACGCCCAAAATCTGTCCGAAGAGGATCGAGTACGTCGCGTTCGCGTAGCCGCTGTAGAGCGAGATGAAGAGGACGCCCAATCCGAGCGCGGCGGTGAGAGTCACGCCAACGACCGCGTCTCGATCGTCGAGGTCGGCCCCGCCGACCCCGATCAAGAGACCCGCGCCGAGACAAAACACCAGGAGGCCGAAGATCGGCGAGAGCCCCGCGAGGACGGCCCCCGCCGCCCCCGCGAAGCCGACGTGGCCGATGGCGTGCGCGGCGAATGCCTGGCGACGCAAGACAACGAAGTAGCCCACGGCGCCGGCCGCGAGGGCCACCGCGCTCACCGCCCAGAAGGCGTTCTGGACAAAGGGCGTCGAGAGGAGTTGCCAGACGCTCACGGGGCCTCCGGTGCGACGCCATCGTGGGCGTGGTCGAGGTCGTCATGTTCGTGTTCGTGGTCGTGGCCGTGGTCGTGGTCGTGGCCGTGGGGGTGGGGATGGGCGAACTCCTCTTCGAGGCCCACGATCACGCGCCGACCGCGCGCCGTGGTGAAGATCTCGATCGGGTGACCGTAGAGCTCGCTCAAGACGGTCGCGTTCACCACCTCGTCGACCGATCCGCAGCGCACCTGGCGACGAGCAATCCACAAGACGCAGTCGACGACGGAGGCCAGCGGGTTGAGGTCGTGGGCGACGACGACGATCGCGGCGCCGGTCGTGTCGCGAATGAGGTTGATCAACTCGACGATCTCGGCCTGCGCGGCGAGGTCGAGACCGGCGAGTGGCTCGTCGAGCAGCAGCAGATCGGGCCGAAAGACGGCCGCGTGTGCGAGAGCGACGCGCTGACGTTGACCCCCCGAGAGGGTGCTGAGTGGCTGGTCGGCGTAGTGCGTCGTTCCCGTGAGCTCGAGGGCTCGCGCCACCACGTCACGTTTGGCGCGAGAGCGCCCCCAGCCAAAGCGGGGCCCGTCGAATCCCAAACCGACGTAGTCGCGAGCGGTAATTGAACTGAGCGAGTCGGCGTGACGACTCTGGGCCATGTAGCCCACGCGCGGGTTGCCACGCGCTGGCGGTGCGCCCAGCACCTGTAGGGATCCCTCGCTCGGCTCGATGAGGCCGAGGATGACCTTGAGCAACGTCGATTTTCCCGCTCCGTTGGGTCCGAGGACCGCGGTGATCGTGGCGGGCTCGAGGGCGAACGTGGCGTGGCGCCAGATCGTCGCGTCGCCCAGGTGCACCGCGACGTCGTCGAGTTCGAGGGGCTTCACGCGCACCCCTGGAGGACCAGGTCGCGTCGCATCGACGAAATCGTATGACGTATCCACGTGACGTAGTTCGTGCCCACGAGAGTTTCGGTGACGTCGATCACGGGCACGTGGTTTCGCCGGGCGACGCTGACCATCTCATTGGTCAAGGGCGTCGCGGTCTGGGTGTTGTTGACGAGGAACGCAGGATGGTGACGCAATTGATCGAGCGCCGTGGCGAGTGCGCCCACTGAGGGGTCGACGCCGTTGCCCACCGCGAGGCGAAGCGACTCCGGCGTGATCACGTGGAGCCCCAGCGAGGCGAGCAGGTAGCCCGTCACGTCCTCGGTCGCCGCGACGTTCACGCCGCGACAGCGCGTTCGCAGTGAGGCGACCTGACCCTCGAGGTCGCGCAGCGACGCGAGGACGGCTCCGGCGCTCGCAGAAACGGACGGGTCGCTCGAGGCGTGGGCGACGCGCACGAGAGCCTCGACGAAGCGCCGCGCCGCGGTGACGTCGTAAAAGAGGTGGGGGTTCGAACCGATCTTGACCCCCACGAGTGACGCGACGTTGATCACTGAAGGGCGCGAGGAGCGTGCGCTGACCAGTTGGCTGAGCCACGTGTCGTAGCCCGCGCCGTTCTCGATGACGATCTTCGCCTCGTCGACGTAGGCGGCGTCGGAGGTCGTGGCTTCGTGAGAGTGTGGATCAGCGTTCGGGTCGCTCAGCAGCGTCACGACGTGCGCGTGCGCGCCGAGGGCGGCGCGCGCGAGCGCGCCCCACTGGGAGACCCCCGAGACCACGACCGGCGTCGAGGAGCGAGGACCGCGCGCGCCCAGGGTGAGCATCGTGGCGACCACCGCTACGACGACGACGCCCACGGCCACGGGCCACCGGTAGTTTCTCAGAACCATTCCAACTACTATATTTAGAATCGTTCTAGAAAACAAGTCCGCCGGGGCTACACTGGCGTCGTGGGAAGCACGCGCAACACCGCCCAGCGTCGAGAGGTCATCGCGGCCCTCGGACGCGTCCAGGGCTTCCTCAGCGCCCAAGAGCTCCACGCGCTCATCGTGCGCTCGGGGGGACGCATCTCACTCGCCACCGTCTACACCCAGCTCAAGAGACTGGCTGACGACCACGAGGTCGACGTCATCATGACCAATCGCGGTGAGAGCCTCTTTCGGCGCTGTGTGGTCGAGTCTCACCACCATCACCTGGCCTGCAGCGCCTGCGGCGCCATCGTCGAGGTCGACACTCCAGAACTCGAGTTGTGGTCGCGCGACATCGCCGCGCGCTATGGCTATCGCGACCTGCGCCACGTTCTCGAGCTGAGCGGAGTGTGCCCGGCGTGCCAGTCGAACTGACTCTTGCCCCCGAGCGTCGTGGCGCACTGCGCGTGGTGGCGCTGCCGCACGTGCGCGACTTCGGGGTCGACGCGTTTTTCACCACTCGAGCCGGCGGTGTCAGCGAGGCGCCCTTTGACTCACTGAACCTGGGCCTGCACGTGGGTGACCGCGCACGCCACGTCGCCATCAATCGCTCGCGCGTCTGCGAAGCCGCGCGCGTGGCGCCCGAGCGACTCGCCACTCTCGACCAGGTTCACGGCGCGACCGTGCTCGAGGTGCGCGATCCCGTCGCGGCCCAGGGCGACGGACTCGTCACGTCCTCGCGCGACCTCGCCATCGCGGTGCTCGTCGCCGACTGTCTACCCGTCTTGCTCGTCGACGAAACCACTCGACGTGCGGGCGTCGTGCACGCGGGCTGGCGTGGCCTGCACGAGGGCGTGCTCGAGGCCGCGCTGGCTCTCTTCGCCGACCCGCGTCGCGTGCACGCCGTCGTGGGGCCGGGCGTCTCACCACGCGTCTATCAGGTCGGCCCCGAGGTCGCCGCTCACTTCGCCGAGGTGAGCGGAGCGCTGTCCCCCGACGTCGGCGACCGCTCTCGTCTCGACCTGCGCGCGGTCGCTCTCGCGCGGCTGCGCGACGCGGGTCTCGCCGACGCGCACGTCGCCTACACCCACGACGTCACCGACGGGGGGGCGACCTTCTTCAGCGACCGCGCGAGTCGGCCCACCGGACGCTTTGGCCTCGTGGCGAGAGTCCTAGCATGAGAGCCGCCATGTCCCCCGGCCCGCGCCATCGAGCGTCCCTCTTCTCGTACCGCGGCCTCGAGATCTCGGGCGCGACCCTGTTCGCCCACTACCGTCTCGACGACCTCGACTTCACCGAGACGGTGGTCTTCGAGGGCGTGGACGACCTCAACGACGCGAGCCGCGCGGTGGCAACCTTGTGGTACCTCATCGCCGGGCTCTCGTACTACAAGGCGGGCGCCGCGCTGCACGTCGATCTCGCCGAGACCCCCGTCGGTCCCGCGGGGCGCGTCCTGCTGAGCGCGGCCCTGCACGACGGGCTCGGTGAGTTCTCGGTGCTCAATCACCTCCCGCTCGACAACGTCACGATCGACGGTGGGACGCCGGCGAGGCGCCACGCGCCGCCACTTGATCCACGGGCCGTGCTCGTCCCCTTTGGCGGCGGCATCGACTCGGTCGTGGTCGTTGAAGAGCTCAACCCCTCTCTCGATCGACAGCTCTTCGTCGTCTCGCCGGCCAGTGGCCGCTTCGACGCGCTTGAGGCGACCGCGGCGCAGACGGGACTTCCCGTGGTGCGCGCGACGCGTTCACTCGATGAGCGTCTCCTCGCGGGAGGACCGGCGTTCTTCCACGGCCACGTCCCGGTCACCGCAATGGTCACGCTTCTCGCGGCGACGGCGGCGGTCGCCGCCGGGCGGGGGGGCGTCGTCATGAGCAACGAGCACTCAGCTTCGGTCCCCAATCTCACCTGGCGACAGCGCCCGATCAACCACCAGTGGAGCAAGTCGCTCATCGCCGAGATCCTCCTCGCCGACGCGATCGACGAGGTCGTCGAGGGGCTCGTCGTCGCGAGCGCACTGCGCGATCGCAGCGAGCTGTGGGTCGCCGAGCGGTTCAGCCACCTTCTCGCGTACCACCCGGTATTTCGCAGCTGCAATCGCGCGTTCGCCCAGGACCAGTCGCGCCGAGCGCCGACGTGGTGCGGCGAGTGCGACAAGTGCCTCTTCATCAATCTCGTCTTGGCCCCCTTCCTCTCGCGTGAGGCGCTCGGGGACATCTTTAACAGCGAGCCCCTCGCGAACCCGGACCGGCTCAGCCAGCTCGAGACGCTGGTGGGCCTCGGCGAGACGCCCAAGCCCTTCGAGTGCGTCGGCGACCCCGATGAGAGTGGCGCCGCCCTCGTGGCGACGGCCCACGAAGAGTCCTGGCGCGACGTCGAGCACCTCGCGACGCTGGCGACGCGCGTGCACCCGCACGCGAGTCTCGACGACCTGCTCGCCCCCCGAGGACCTAGTCGTGTTCCGGCCCACTGGCTTCGCTGATCTCGCCGGCAAGACGGTCGGGATCTTCGGATTCGGCGTCGAGGGCCGCGCCAGCGCTCGGCGCCTCGAGGGCGTCGCGCGGCTCATCATCGTCGATGACGCCGACCTCGCCGACGAGGCCCACCGGACGAACGAGGGCGGACTCGAGGCTCTCCTGGGCTGCGACGTCGTTCTCAAGAGTCCCGGCATCGCGCGACGTCGCTCCGACGTCCTCGCCCTTGAAGCGGCCGGCGTGGCGGTGACGTCGGCTCTCAACCTGTGGCTGCACGACACCGACCGCGAGCGCGTCGTCGCGGTCACCGGCACCAAGGGAAAGTCCACCACGACAAGCCTCATCACGTTCTTCCTCAACTGCCTCGACGAGGAGGCGACGAGTGTGGGCAACATCGGTCGCCCACCCTACGATCCCGAGCACGCGCCGGCCGAGGGCTGGCTCGTCCTCGAGGTGTCGAGCTTTCAGAGCGTTGATCTCGACGTGGCGCCCGCCACGGTCGTCGTCACCTCGCTCGGCAGCGATCACCTCGACTGGCACGGCTCGCTCGAGCAGTACTGGAGCGACAAGCTCTCTCTCACGCGCGCACCCGGCGAGCACCACACGTTCGTCGCGAGCGCCGTGGCCCAGGTAGCGAGAGACCTCCTCGGGGGCGACGTCGTCGAGATAGAACCTGGCTACGACGAACTGGTCCGCGCCCTCGGGCTCCTCGGTCGCCACAGTGCGAGCAACGTGGCCCTCGCCCTCGCGGTCGTCGGCGCGCTGACGCACCGCTCCCGCGAGAGCGTCGCAGCGAGCGCGATGGCCCACGCGAGCAGTTTCGTGCCGTTGCGTGGACGGCTCACCCCGCTCGGCGAGGAGACCCGAGAGAGCGGGCTCGTTCGCTACGTCGACGACGGCCTCGCGACCGCGGCGCTGCCCACGGTCGCGGCCCTCGAGGTCTTCGAGGACGAACCCGTCGCCCTCATCGCGGGGGGCTTTGATCGCGGAGTCGACTACGGCGTCCTCGTCGACGCCCTCGCGCGACGCGCGCGACTCACTAGCGTCGTGACGATGGGCCCCGCGGGCGAACGCCTCGCCGAGGAGATCGCGAGGCGCACTGAGCTGAGTACCCACGGCGCGTCTTCGATGGACGAGGCGGTTCGCCTCGCGCGCGCCGCGCTTCACGGGGGCGGGGTCGTCCTCTTCTCGCCCGCGGCGCCCAGTTTTGACCGCTACCGCAACTGGCTCGAGAGAAGCGAGGACTTCGCGGCGCACGTACGGCCGTTCCTCGACGCGAACTAGGGCCCCGGCGAGGCTCGTCCGCGAAAGCTACTTGGAGCCTGGGAAGGGATTCGAACCCTTGACCTGCGCATTACGAATGCGCTGCTCTACCGACTGAGCTACCCAGGCGCAGAGAGAAAGATTACCCGATGCGCGCGCCCTACAGGTCGGCCAGGCCCACCAGGAGGTCAGCGAGCAGCAGTGTCTCGTCGACGTTGCGCCCCAGGCGCCGGGTCGCCTCGGTGATGCGTTCGATGGCCGCCAGCGAGGCCTGCGCGCGCTGGCGCGCGCGTGTGGTGGGGTCGTCGAGGGTCTCGACGAGGCGATCACGGTAGACACGCGCGAGAGCCGAGAGGCCAAAGCGCAGGTCCTCGAGGCGAAAACGACGCTGCTCGCGCTTGAACTGGGCTTCGAGGTCGCGCCGAGTGGTCAACGTGCGCTGGCCAACCTCCTTGGCGTCGTCGCGACGACGCGCGGCGTCGGCCTCTTGGAGGGCGACGAGGGGGGCCATCGCCTCGTCGAGTGACGCGCTGAGAATCGACACCAGCGCGAGCGCCGAGGCCGGCGTGCCCGCGAGACGGTCGGGCACGCTGCGCCAGATCTCGATGCGCTGGGCGAGCGCGGTGTCGGCGACGAGAACGCGCGCCCTCTGCAGGTTCCCTCCCGCGGCCTGGGCGGCGAGGCGCGCCGCCGCGAGGGGTGCTCCCTCACGCGCGAGGATGTCCACGAGGTCGGACTCGACGAGGCCGCGTAGTCGAACTTCGACACAGCGCGAGAGAATCGTCTCGAGCCCCGCGGGCAGCTCCTCGGCGCTCAGCACGAAGATGGTGCGCGCCGGGGGCTCCTCGAGAGACTTGAGCAGCGCGCCGGCCGAGGGCGAGGGCCCGGTCACCGTCAGTTCGACGTCGGGAACGATGACCACCTGATAACCCTCGCCCAGGGGCCGACGCCGACTCACGCGCTCGGCCTCGCGCAACTCGTCGACTCGCCAGGACACGCCGGCGCGCTCGGCAACGTAGACATCCGGTTCGATGCCGGTCAGTACCCGACGGCACACGTCGCACGCGCCACAGCCGTGCTCGGGGCACTGAAGTCCCGCCACGAAGGCGTCGATAGCGTCGCGCGTTCCCGCGCCCGCGGGACCACTCACGAGGTAGGCGTGCACCGGGTGGCGCACGTGGTGGCGCATCGCCGCGACGGCCTGGTCCTGACCGATCAGAGACGAGAAGACGTCGCTCACGTTCACGCCCACGTCAGCTGATCAAGGCGCGCGTCGATGGCGGCCGAGACGTCGTCGATCTCTCGCGCGCCGTCGACGACACACCAGTGCGCGGGATCCGCGGCGGCCATTTCGAGATACCCCTGGCGCACCCGGTCAAAGAAGCCGGCGTCTGCCGACTCGAAGCGATCGCGCGCGTCGGGCGCGCGTCGGGCGTTGGCGACTTCGGGCGCGAGGTCGAGCAGGATGGTGAGGTCCGCGACGCAGGTGCCGATCGCGAGGTCGGTGGCCGCGCGTAAGTCCTCGAGATCCACGCCCCGTCCGTATCCCTGGTACGCGAGGCTCGACGGGGCGAAGCGGTCGGTCACCACGTTGGCCCCGCGAGCCAAGGCGGGCTCAACGACGCTGCGCACGTGGTGCGAGCGGTCCGCGAGCATGAGCAGCGCCTCGGTGACCGGAGACATCGGCGTGCTCGCGTCGAGCAGCCAACGGCGCAGCTCGGCCCCGAGGGGTGAGTCGCCCGGCTCGAAGGTGAAGTGCGCGCCACGTGCGAGCGCCACGCGACGCGCCTGAGTGGACTTGCCACAGCCGTCGACCCCCTCGAAGGCGACGAGGAGTCCCCTCACGGGGCAGTCTCCGTGGCGGCGAGCAGCACCGCGTTCGCGCTCTTGCCCCGGGCCGCGCCCGCGGTCTTGGCCGCGCGCGCACCCGCCGTCTTCACGCTGGACGTCGTGGCCTTCTTGGCGGCCTTCTTGGCGGGCGCCTTCTTGGCGGGCGACTTCTTCGCGGGCGACTTCTTCGCCGCGCGCGCGCGCGAGGAGGGTTCAGCGTTACGCCGCTCGGCGAGCAGCTCGCAGGCGCGATCGAGCGTCAAGGTCTCGACGGCGTCACCGAGGCGAAGGGTCGCGTTGACTTCTCCGTCAGTCACGTAGAGCCCAAAGCGCCCAGTGCGCACGACGACCGGTCGCTTGGTCACCGGGTCCTCGCCGAGCTCGCGTAGTGGCCCGGCCGCGGCGCGACGACCGCGTTGCTTGGGCTGGGCGAGCAGGGCGAGCGCCTCATCCAACGAGACCGAGAAAATCTGTTCGTCGTTCTCGAGTGAGCGCGTCTCCTTGCCCCACGTGAGGTAGGGGCCGTAGCGGCCATTCTGGGCGAGGATGGGCTCGGCGTCACTGGGGTGTGCTCCCACCACGCGCGGCAGCGAGAGCAGCTGGCGCGCCTGATCGAGGGTCAGGGTCTCGGGCGTCATCGTCGAGAGCAGCGAGGCGGTGCGCGGCTTATCCTTCGCGTCGGTGATCTCTCCGACCTGCACGTAGGGTCCGTAGCGTCCGGCCTTGAGAAAGATGGGCAGGCCGCTCTCCTCGTCGAGGCCCAATTCGCGATCCCCGCTCGGCGCAGCCAAGAGCTCCAGCGCCCGCTCCACGCTCAGCGAGTCGGGTTCCGTGGCCTCGGGAATCGAGACGCGATCCTCGCCGTGGACGAGGTAGGGACCGTAACGTCCCGAGCGCACCGACACGCTCTCCCCGTCGGGGGCCACCCCCAGGGGAATCGAGTTGATCGAGGCGAAGTCGAAGTCGTGGGTCTCGTGGGTGACGTGCTCGAGACCCTGACGAGCAAACTCGGTCGACGCGTCGGGATCGCCGAAGTAGAAGCGCCGCAGCCAGGGTTCGAGGTCCTCGCGACCCTCGGCGATGTCGTCGAGCTGGTCTTCCATCGCGGCGGTGAACTGGTAGTCCACGAGATCGGCGAAGTAGTGGGTCAACAGGTTCACCACGGCGAAGGCGCGAAAGGCCGGCACGAGCGCCTTGCCCTTCTTCCACACGTAGCCCCGCCGGTCGATCGTCTTCATGACCGACGCGTACGTCGACGGTCGTCCAATGCCGAGGTCCTCGAGCTTCTTGATCAGTGTCGCCTCGGAGTAGCGATCGGGCGGCTGGGTGTCGTGACCCTTCGCCTCGGCGCTCGCCACGTTGGCCACCTCGCCCTCGCGTAGATCGGGCAGCAAGCGCTCCTGGTCGGCGAGCTCGGCCTCAGGATCATCGGTACCCTCGACGTAGGCGCGGCGAAAACCGGCAAAGCCGATGCGCATGCCGCTCGCCAGCAGTCCCGCCTCGACGACGCCCGCGAGTCCCGCGACGCGATCGAGACGCGCGCGCAGGCGCACCCGGTCTTGGGTGAGGTGCGCGTCGACCATCTGCGAGGCGATCGTGCGCTTCCAGACCAGCTCGTAGACCGCGCGCTCGTCTCCGCCCAGGCTCGCCGCTTCGTCGAGGGAGCGAAAGGTCTCGCCGGCGGGGCGAATGGCCTCGTGGGCCTCTTGGGCGTTCTTGACCTTGCGGTCGTAGTGGCGCGGCGCGTCGGGCACGTAGTCATCACCGAAGGTCGCCGCGGCGATGGCCCGCGCCGCCGCGATCGCCTCGCTCGACAGTGTCGTCGAGTCGGTGCGCATGTAGGTGATCCAGCCCTGCTCGTAGAGCCGCTGGGCGGCGCGCATCGTTCGCTCGGGGTCAAAGCGCAACTTTCGACTCGCCTCGATCTGCAGCGACGAGGTCATGAAGGGTGCCTGAGGGCGCTGGGTGCGCGGGGTCGAGGTGACCGACACGACCTCGGCGCTACTTCCCGACAGGCTCGTCGCGAGCGCCGTGGCCGTGGCCTCATCGAGGCGCGTCACATCGGCGCTCGTGAGAGCGCCGCTCGCGTCGAAGTTCTTGCCCGTGGCGAGGGCCGCACCGTTGAGCGACTCGAGCGTCGCCTCGAAGGGGCCACCCGCCACGACGAGGTTCGCGGTCACGTCGAACCACGACGCGGAGGTAAAGGCCATGCGCTCGCGCTCGCGCTCACAGACCAGGCGAATGGCCACCGACTGGACGCGCCCGGCCGAGCGCGCCTTGTCGACCGCTCGCCACAGAACCGGGGAGACCTCGTAGCCCACGAGGCGGTCCAGGAAACGCCGGCCCTCCTGGGCGTCCACGAGGCGCAGGTCGAGGTCGCGAGTGTCGCTGACCGCTCGCTGGATGGCGGCCGGCGTGATCTCGTGAAAGACCATGCGCTTGACGGGGACCTTGGGATTGAGCAGCTCGCGCAGGTGCCAGGCGATCGCCTCGCCCTCGCGGTCCTCGTCGGTGGCGAGGTAGAGCTCGTCGACCTCCTTGAGAGCCGCCTTGAGTTCGCTCACCACCTTCTTGCGATCGGGGCTGACAACGTATACCGGCTTGAAGTGGTCGTAGACATTGATCCCCAGACGCGCCCATTTCTCCTTCTTGACATCCACGGGAATGTCCGCCGCGCTCTGTGGCAGGTCGCGTACGTGGCCAATCGAGGGCTTGACGATGTAGTCGGGCCCGAGCATGCCCTGGATACGGGTGGCCTTGGCCACCGACTCGACTATGACTAGGGCTCGGGCCATTCACCACCTCTTCGTGCTCGTGGCGATCTCGCCGCCTGGTTCGCCCTACAAAATAGACAGATCTGGCGCGCGACCACGCGCACACCCTGATGACAAGGGTGCCGGCCTAGTCGTCACCCGCGGGGCCGGCCACGATTTCGTACTGCGGATTGAGGATCACGGCCTCGCGACGCATCGCCGTGACCGTCCCGCGCACGAGCAGCCGCGTCCCGCGCTCGATGCCCGGCACCTGCTGACGGCCCTGGAAGACGAGAGTTACCGAGCCGGTGTTGTCGGCGATAACGCAGCGCAGCTCCTGGGCGCCGTGCTCGTGGGAGAGCGCCATCGCGCGCACGCGTCCCGCGATCTCGGCGAACTGGCGCTCCTTGAGAGCACCGATGGGAAAGGCCCCGCCCGAACGCTCGGCGAGCTTGAGGTCGGCCTGGAGGTGCGCGTCTTCTCGCAGTCCGCCTCGTTGGACCTCGTCACTCATGGGCTCTTCGGCCTTGCCCTCGATCACTCGGGTCTTGCCCATGCGATAGGGGATAATCGTGGCGGCCGTGCGCGGCACGTGCATGACAGCCCCGGCGATGGCGTCGGCGGTGCGGTCGTGCAGGAGGCGCTGGAGGCGCGACGAGAATCCCCGTCGCGGCAGGATCACCATGCAGAACACGTCGGGGTCGCGCACCACGTCCGCCACGAGTTCAAGCGCCGCGCGATCCACTCGCCGGTCCTCGCACTCGACGATCTCCAGGCTGATGCCCGCCGAGGCGGTGTTGGGCGCCCCCCAGGCAGCCTCGATGCGCTTGGTCACCATCGGGTCAATGTCAAAGTGCACCGCACGAATGGAGTAGGCGTTGAGCGTCGCGCAGTAGCGCAGGGCGCGCTCGGTCACGAGGTCGTAGGAGTCGACGAAGACGAGGACCCGGTTCATGCGGATCTCCATCGCCGCGCGCGCGCTCGTGGCGGCGAAGGCCGCGTCCTCGCGCTCGTACTGGCGATTGAAGCGAATGAGCCCGTAGTACATCAGGGGGCCCACGAGAACGATGATCCACGCGCCCTCGGTGAACTTGGCGAACACGAAGATCAAGACGACGAGCGAGGTCACCGTCGCCGAGGTGGCGTTCACGACGAGGCCGAATCGCCAACGCCCGCTGCGCTCGTGGAAGTGGCGCTTGACCATGCCCGCGCCCGCCATCGTGAACCCCGTGAAGACGCCGATCGCGTAGAGCGAGATCAACGAGCTGACCTGCGCGCGAAAGACCAGGATCAAGACCAGGGACACAATCCCCAGGACGATGATGCCGTTGGAGAAGGCGAGGCGGTGTCCGCGCTTGGTGAGTTGGCGCGGCAGGTACTTGTCACCGGCCACGTAGTTGGCGAGGAAGGGGAAGCCGTTAAAGGACGTGTTGCCCCCGGTGTAGAGGATGAGAAGGGTCGCGAACTGCACGAGGTAGAAGATGATGTTGCCAATGCCGTGACTGCCAAAGACCGCGCGCACCTCTTGACTGACGACGGTGGGGCTGCCCGCGGCGTAGGGCAGCGCGTGGGTCCAGGCGGCGAGCAGGGTCGTGCCGAGGAGCAAGAACGCGAGCACGCTCGACATCACCACCAGCGTCGAGCGCGCGTTCTTCGACTCGGGTCGACGAAAGCTCGCCACGCCGTTGGAGATGGCCTCGAGACCGGTGAGCGAGGATCCACCGTTGGCGTAGGCGCGCAGCAGCGTGATGAAGGCCAGGCCCATGAGGATCCCCGAACCACGATGCCCCAGGTGGCCCTTGACGAGTTCACTCGCCGCGGGCTGGGCGATCATGTGCAGCGTGCCCATCGCCTTCTTCACGTAGCCCACGATGACCGTGCCACCCATCATCAGCACGAAGAAGTACGTCGGCACCGCGAAGTAGCTGCCCGCCTCGCGAAGTCCGCGCAGGTTGCCGTAGATCAAGATGAGCACGACGGCCACCGTGATCTCCACGGTGTAGTGCACGAGCCCGGGGAACGCGCTCGTCAGCGCCGCCGTTCCCGCCGAGCACTGCACGGCGACGGTGACGATGTAGTCAATCAGCAGAGCCACGGCGGCGATCTGGGCCACCTTGGGACCGAAGTTGTCTCGCGCGACTACGTAGGACCCGCCGGCGGTCGTGTAGTACTTGATGACGTCGAGGTAGGACGTCGTCACAAAGAACAGCACGCCCAAGATGACGAACATGATCGGCACGACCATCGCGAACGCAGCCAGTCCAATGATTGGCGTCAACTGGGTGAGAATCTGCTCGGTGCCGTAGGCCGACGAGGAGATGCAGTCGGGCGCGAGGACGCCCAGGGCGATGGGGCGATTGAGCCGTTCGCCCGAGAGCTGCTCGGTGACAAAAGGTCGACCAAGCAGGACTCGCTTGAGGCGATAGCCCAGAGTTTCGGGGTAGACGACGCTGACATTCGCGTGACTGGTCAGTACACGCGTCGACTTGGCGATCTGCTTATCAGCCTCTGACACGTGCATCACACTAAGCGAACCACCGCGAAAGCGCGGTGAGAGTTGCGATTTGAGCCGTTCGTGTGGTCAGATGAGCGGGTGCATATCGTGGTGGTCGGCTGTGGCCGTGTGGGCTCAGAGTTGGCCATGCAACTCTCCGACGAGGGTCACAGCGTCGTCATCATTGACAAGAATCGCGACGCGTTTCGCCGCCTGACCCGCTACCACGGGCGCACCCTCGTGGGTTCGGGATTCGACCGCGACATCCTCCAAAAGGCCGAAGCCAGCCAGGCCGACGCCCTGGCCGCGGTGACGAGCGGGGACAACACCAACATCTTGTGCGCGCGCATCGCGCGCGACAACTACCACATCAAGAACGTGGTGGCGCGAATCTACGACCCCCAGCGCGCCGAGATCTACATGAAGCTCGGCATCCCCACCGTCGCAACCTCGCTGTGGACCACCCAGCAGGTCAAGCGCTGGATGTTGCCCTCGGACGAGTCCATCGAGTGGACCGACGGGGCGGGATCCCTGCACTTGGTCGAACGCATCGTGCCCGATCACCTCGCCGGCCAGTCCCTCGAGACCTTCAACGTGAGCGAGCACGTGCGCGTCGTGGGGCTGATTCGCGCGGGCGCCGGACGAGTGAACATCGAGGGCCTCTTCGCCCAGGAAGACGACATGCTCGAGTTCATCGTCACGCCCCAGGGTCTAGACGACCTTCGCGCACTTCTGGAGACGGCCTCGTGAGGGTCGTTATCGCCGGCGGCGGCTCGGTAGGCACCGCGATCGCGCTCGACCTGCTCGACCGTCACCACGACGTCGCCCTGCTCGAGCAAGACAGTGACCGCGCCGAGAAGATCAAGTCGCTACTGCCCGGCGTGAACGTGATGGCCGCGGACGCGTGCGAGTACGCGTGCCTGGCCGCCGCCGACCTTCGCAGCGCGGACGTCGTCATCGCGGCGACCGGCGACGACGAAGACAATCTGGTCGTGAGCTGGCTCTCGAAGCAGGAATTTGGAGTGCCGCGCGTCATCGCACGCATCAACAACTCTCGCAACGAGTGGCTCTTCAGCGCGAACTGGGGCGTCGACGTCTCGGTCTCGACGCCGGCTCTCATCACCTCACTCGTGGACGAAGCGGTCGAGGTCGGCTCGATCATCAAACTTCTCGACCTCGTTGACGGCAAGATGAAGCTGATCGAGGTGACGCTGGCCGCGGACGCGCCCGCGGTCGCCAACGGACTCACCCTCGACGAACTGCGACTCTCGGATTCGATTCGCGTGGTCGCCGTCGTTCGCGCCGAACAGCCCCTCATCCCGACGTCGAGTATGCGCTTCCTCGAGCACGACCACGTGATTCTCATGGCGCGCGAGGGCGCCACCCAGGACTGCGCCGACGCCTTTATTGGCTGAGCCAACGCGAGGAGGCCCCGGGCCTAGCATGACTGCGTGCGCGCGGCCTTCTTCGACCTCGATAAGACGGTCATCGCCAAGTCCTCGCTGGTCGCCCTGGGTCCGGAGTTCCACGCGCGCGGCCTGTTGCACCGGCGAACGCTCGTGTGGGCGGTGCTCTCCCAGCTGCTCTTCATTCGCTTTGGCGCCGACGAGAAGCGCCTGACCAAGTTTCGCGAGTCGGTTCTCAAGGTCACCAAGGGCTGGGACCGCGACGAGGTCCGCGAGCTCGTCGACGAGACGATCAACCACGTCATCGAACCCCTCATCTACGACGAGGCACTCGAGCTGATCGACCACCACCGCATCCAGGGCGACGAGGTCTGGCTCGTATCGATGTCACCCGAGGAGATCGTCGAGCCCTTCGCCGCGCTGTTGGGTATCACGGGCGCGATCGCGTCGAAGGCCCGTGTCGATGAGAACGGCAAGTTCACCGGCGAGATGGCGTTCTTCGCCCAGGGCGAGAACAAGGCCGTGGCTATTCGCGAGCTCGCCGCCGCGCGCGGCATCGACCTCGCCGAGTCCTTCGCCTACTCCGACTCTGAAACCGACGAGCCGATGTTGCGCTGCGTGGGACACCCCTACGCGGTCAACCCCGACCGCGCTCTGGCGCGCATCGCCCACGAGAGCGAGTGGCCCGTGCTGAGCTTCACCCACCCGGTGCTCGCCCACGACCGCTCGCGCTCGCACACGCCGTACTTCCTCTCGGCGATCATCATCGGCGTGGCGGCCCTCTTCGGCCAGTCGCGCCTGCGCCGACGCTAGAGGGTCAGCAGCTCGCGCGCGCCGGTGTCCGAGGAGGGGTGGCGCAACTTACTCATCGCCCGCGCCTCGATCTGGCGAATGCGCTCGCGAGTCAGGCCCATCACCGCGCCCACGTCTTCAAGGGTGCGCTGTTCGCCCGCGCCGTCGAGGCCAAAGCGCATGCGAAGAATCTGCTGCTCGCGCTCGTCGAGCGGCTGAAGAAGGCGTGCGATCGCGTCGGGCATCATGCCCTTGGCCGCGACGTCAAAGGGCGACTCCGCGGAGCGGTCCTCGACCACGTCGCCGAGTTCGGCGTCGCCGTCTTCGCGCAGCGGCTCGGACAACGAGATCGGTTCAGAGCGAAAGCGCAGGGCCTCGATGAGCTTGTCCTCGGGCATCTCGCACTCTTCGCACAGTTCGCGAATGGTGGGGGGGCGTCCGAACTTCAGCTCGAGGCGTGACTGCGCCTTCTGCACGCGCGCCAGCGTGTCACCCGCGTGCACCGGGAGGCGGATCGTGCGACCAGTGTTGGCGATGCCGCGCGTGATCGCCTGACGAATCCACCACGTTGCGTACGTCGAGAACTTGAAGCCCTTACGCCAGTCAAACTTCTCGACGGCGTGCATGAGACCGAGGTTTCCCTCTTGGATCAGGTCGAGCAGGGGAAGTCCCGACGCCTGGTACTTCTTGGCGATGGAGACCACGAGTCGCAGGTTCGACTGGACGAAGTCGCGCTCGGCCTCGTCGCCGCGGTGCGCGGTGCGCTTGAGCGCCTGCTTCTTGGCCGGGGTGACCTTGAGCTTCTTGTCGGTCTCGGCCGCCTCGAGCTCGGCCTTGGCCTCGCGACCCTCTTCAATCGTCTGGGCGAGACGAACCTCGTCGTCCTTGGTCAACAGGGTGTACTGGCCGATGTCGGACAGGTAGAGACGTACGAGGTCTTCGTCGTCGCGATCGACGCGGTCTTTTGCCATGGTGATGCCTCCCAGACGGGCTTTGTGCCACCCGTAGTTATACGGGGGTACGCAACTTAGCGGGAAACCGTGAAACTCTCCGCGTTTCCGCTCGACTCGGCCAAGACGACGAGCGCGCGCGCCGCCGCCGCGAAGCCGGGATCATCGATCCCCTCGGGGTGACTGGTCAGGCGCGCGCAAGCCAGCAACTGGCGCCGGGTCACCTCAGCCACCTCGTCGTAGCGCCTCTCGTTCAGGTCCGCCAGGGTCACGAGCAGGCGCGGCCCCACCACCATGGTCAGCGCATAGAGGCTGAGGGCCCCGGTGGGCTCGTCGCTCGCGCGCGCGAAGATCTCGGCAATGACCGGGTGGGGCGACACCGGTTCGCCGCGCACTCGCTGGGCGAGCGCGCCGAAGGCGCGTGACGCCTCGTAGAGACACACCACGTACGCGTCGTGGCGGCGGGTGGGGGCCGACTCGCCCAGCCCCCGGTAGATCGCCTCGACGCACGAGGCGACGAGATCCTCGCTCATCGTTTCTCCGCGCGAAACGCGTTGGTGATTGGCATGCGCCGGTCGCGTCCGAAGGCCTTCTTGGAGATGCGCACCCCGGGGGGCATCTGGCGACGCTTGTACTCCGCGGCGTCCACGAGACGAGTGATGCGAGTCACCAGGGCGGCGTCGTGGCCCGCGGCTACGAGCTCCTCGGCGGTGGCGTCGCCGTCGATGTAGGCCTCGAGCAGGGGGTCGAGCAGCTCGTAGGGCGGCAGCGACTGGTCGTCGCGCTGATCCGGCCGCAATTCGGCCGAGGGGGCCTTCTCGAGCACCGAGGCCGAGATCGGCTCCGGGTCGCCGACCTCGCGCGCGCACTCGTTGCGGTAGCGGCACAGTTCGTAGACCATGGTCTTGGGCACGTCCTTGATGACGGCGAATCCACCCACGGAGTCGCCGTAGAGAGTGGTGTAGCCCACCGACATCTCGGACTTGTTGCCCGTCGTGAGAACGATGGCCCCCGTGGCGTTGGAGATCGCCATCATCAGCACGCCGCGGATGCGGCTCTGGAGGTTCTCGTCGGTCAGTCCCGTCACCTCACCCAAGAGCACGTCCTCGAGCAAGCTCGAGAGCGCGGTGTGCGCGCGCTCAATCGGCACGGTCGTCACGTCGATGTCGAGGCGCCCACCGAGGTCGTAGGCGTCCTCGATCGAGTGGGCCGACGAGTAGCGACTCGGCAGCGCGAAGCCGCGCACCGCGCGTGCGCCCACCGCGTCGACCGCGATCGCGGCCACGAGCGAGGAGTCGATGCCACCCGACACCGCGACGACGACCGATCGAAAGCCGTTCTTCCAGAGGTAGTCGCGCGTGCCCATCACGAGCGCGTCGTAGACCTCGGCGATCTCACTGCGCGGCTCGGCGATCGGATTGAGCGTCGCGCGTGCGCCCTCGTGTGGGTAGTTCACGTCAAGGGGCGTGCCGACGTCGCTCGCGCGGGCCTCGACCTCGACCACGAGGAGTTCCTCGCTAAAGGCCCCCGCGCGCGCGATCACCGCACCCGAGGCGTCGACCACGACGCTCTGGCCGTCAAAGACGAGTTCGTCCTGGCCACCCACGAGGTTCACGTAGGCGATGGGGCAGTTCGTCTCGCGCGCGCGTTCGCCGAGCATGCGCTCTCGCTCCTCGCGGCGCCCGCGCGCGAAGGGCGAGGCGTTGGCCACGACGAGCAGCGTCGCGCCCTGGGCGGCGAGCTCGGCGGCCGGGCCGTTCTCGGTCCAGACGTCTTCGCAGATGAGAAGTCCCACCGCCACGCCGCGCACGTGGAGGATCGTGTGGGGACCCACGCCGGCGTGAAAGTAACGCCGCTCGTCAAAGACCTCGTAGTTGGGCAGCAGGCGCTTGGTCGCGGTGGCGACGACGCCCTCGTTCAGCGCGACGAGGGCGTTGGCGACGTGGGGGGGCCTCTCGTCGGGGTGCGCCACGTCGCGCCAGTCACTCGAGGGCCCGAGCACGAGCGCCTCCGACTCCTTTACCACCGTCCCCACCAGGATCGGCGCGAGGCCGGGCGCGTCGCGCAGGCCCGCGAGGGCCTCTTCGGCGGCGTCGACGAAACCTTCCTTCAAGAGCAGGTCCTCGGGCGGGTAACCCGCGAGGGAGAGCTCGGGGGTGACGACGAGGTCCGCGCCCGCGGCCGAGGCCTGGTGGCGAAAGCGTGTCAGGGTCTCGACGTTTCGCGCGAAGTCCCCCACCACGGCGTTCATCTGGGCGAGAGCGAGGCGCACGAGCGGCACGACGCGAGCCTACCGGGGGCGTGCGCGAGCGGCCCGAGAGAAGTATTCACACGCGGTTAACACAAGCCGGTGGCTCGCGCGCCGCGGCCCGTCAGACTGGTGAGCGACCGAAGTAGGTCACAGCAAAAGGAGCAATCGTGTCGTATCAGGCCGAGTACATCTGGATCGACGGAACCGAGCCCACTCGAAAGTTGCGCTCAAAGACGCGCATCGTCGCCGACGCCAAGCAGCCCGACATCTGGGGCTTCGATGGCTCGAGCACCAACCAGGCGACCGGCCACTTCTCCGACTGCGTCTTGCGGCCCGTCTTCACCTGCGCGGACCCGCTGCGCGGTCCCAAGGACGTACTCGTCATGTGCGAGGTGCTCAACCCCGACATGACCCCTCACGTCACCAACACCCGCGCCGCGGCCGTCGCGGTGGCCAAGCACTACGCGAGCTTCGTGCCCATGTTCGGCATCGAGCAGGAGTACACGTTCTTTCAAGACGGGCGCCCCTACGGCTGGCCCGAGGTGGGATTCCCCGCCCCCCAGGGTCCGTACTACTGCGGCGTGGGCGGCTCGAAGATGCCCGGTCGTGAGATCGTCGAGGCCCACACCGCGGCCTGCCTGCGCGCGGGTCTCGGCATCGAGGGCACCAACGCCGAAGTGATGATGGGCCAGTGGGAGTTCCAGGTCGGCGTCCTGGGCACCGTCGAGGTCGGCGACCAGCTCTGGACGGCGCGCTGGCTGCTCGAGCGCATCGCCGAGGACTTCGACGTGGACGTCAACTGGGACGCCAAGCCCATCAAGGGCGACTGGAACGGCGCGGGAGCCCACACGAACTTCTCCACCAAGCAGATGCGCGCCGCGGGAGGCTGGGACGCGATCATCGCCGGCTGTGAGGCGCTGGGCACGCGGGTTAAGGAGCACATCTCCAACTACGGCGCCGGCATCGAGGAGCGCCTCACGGGCGCCCACGAGACCGCCCACTGGTCCAAGTTCTCCTACGGCGTCTCGGACCGCGGCTCGTCCGTACGGATCCCCGGAGGCGTCGCGCGCGACAAGCGCGGCTACCTCGAGGACCGGCGCCCCAACGCCAACGTCGACCCCTACGTGGTAGCGCGCTTGATGGTCGAGACGATCTGCGGGGCGGCAAGCGCCAAGGCCCCGGCCAAGAAGGCCCCGGCAAAGAGGGCCGCCGCCAAGGCGCCGGCCAAGAAGACGACCCGCCGCTAGAGTCACGAAGCCCGCCGCCCCCGGGCGGCGGGCTTCGTCATTTCGGCCCGGGCGAGGATGGTGCGAGAATGTCGAGTATGCAGAGCCAAGCCCAGTACGTGCTGCGAACCGTCGAGGAACGCGGCGTGCGTTTCGTCCAGCTCTGGTTCACCGACGTCCTCGGTCGGCCCAAGGCGTTCCACGTCACCCCGGCCGAGCTCGAAGACGCGCTCGACCAGGGCATGACCTTCGACGGCAGCTCGATCGACGGGTTCAGCCGCGTTCGCGAGTCTGACGTGCTCGCCCGACCCGACCTCACGACCTTCCAGCTGCTGCCCTGGTACGACGAGGGCGCCGGCGTCGCGCGGGTGTTCTGTGACATCGTCAACATCGACGGCTCCCCCTTTGACGGCTGCCCGCGCCAGCAGCTGCGCCGGGTGCTCGAGCGCGCGCACGCCCAGGGTTACACCTTCTTCGTCGCGCCCGAAGTCGAGTACTTCTACTTCGCCTCGCTCCAGAGCCCGCCCGAGCCGCTCGATCGGGGCAGCTACTTCGACCTGCTGGCCGACGACACGGCCAGTCAGCTGCGCCGGCGCACCGTTCTCACGCTCGAGGAAATGGGCGTGGGCGTCGAGCACGCCCAGCACGAGGACGCCCCCGGCCAGCACGAGATCGACCTGCGCTACACCGACGCGCTCACCATGGCCGACACGGTGATGACGCTTCGCCTCGTGGTCAAAGAGCTCGCGCGCCAGGCCGGCGTCTACGCGAGCTTCATGCCCAAGCCCCTCGTGGGCGTCCAGGGCTCGGGCATGCACACGCACCTTTCGCTGTGGCGCGACGAGGTCAACGCCTTCATCGGCGACGGCCCCTACGGGCTCTCGGACTTGGCGACCAAGTTCATCGCCGGCCTGGTCACCCACGCGCCCGAGATCACGGCGATCACCAACCAGTGGGTCAACTCCTACAAGCGCCTGGTGCCCGGCGTCGAGGCGCCGGTGGGCGCGGGCTGGGCCCACCTCGACGCGGCCGCGCTCGTGCGCGTGCCCTCGGTCAAGCCTGGTCGCCTGGACTCGACGCGCGTCGAGTACCGCGCGCCCGACCCCGCGGCAAATCCCTACCTCGCCTTCGCGGTCATCCTGGCGGCCGGCCTGCGCGGGGTGGCCGGGGACTACGAATTGCCCGGCGAGGGCCAGCCCACCGCGCCCCTGCCCCAGTCCCTCGCCGAGGCGGTGGATCTCATGGAGCACTCCGAGCTGCTCTTAGAGACCCTCGGGGAGCACCAGGTCGAGTGGTTCCTGCGCAACAAGCGCGCCGAGTGGGACGCGTACCGCGGCCAGGTCACACCCTTCGAGCTCGATCGGTACCTACCACTGCTGTGAACGACGTCGTGCTCTGCGTGCCGTCCTGCGAGGGTCCGGTCAAGAAGGCCTTCGAGGTCTCCGGGGTCACGCCGAGCGTCGCGAGCACCGGACGCTTGGCCGAGGTCACCTCGCTCGAGCCCTCCGACGGGTACGCCGGCGCGGTGATCAACGCTGCCGGCTTTCCCTTCACCGACGCGATGAACCTCTGTCGCCAGCTACGCAACCGCGAACGTCCCATCAGCCCGATCATCTTGTTGCTCGACCACTACCAGCTCGACGACCTGACCTTTCGCGAAGACCTCTTCGACGACTTCGTGGTGGGGCCCTTTGACGTCAGCGAGCTCGCCACGCGCCTGCGACACCGCCTCAAGCGCGCGGGCAACGAGTCGGTGGCCCCGCGGATTCAACACGGCGGCCTCGTGATGAACCTCGAGACGTACCAGGCCACGGTGGCCGGACGAGTGATGGACCTGACCTTCATGGAGTACGAGCTCTTGCGCTTCTTTGCCACCAACCCCTATCGCGTGTTCTCGCGCGAGACGCTGCTCAGTCGGGTCTGGGGATACGAGTACTACGGGGGCGCGCGCACGGTGGACGTGCACGTGCGGCGCCTACGCGCGAAACTGGGCGAAGAGCACGCCCACCTGATCCAGACGGTGCGCTCCGTGGGTTACAAGTTCGGCCAGAGCGAGCGAGCGCTCGATCAGGACGAGGGCGCGTAGGCCCAGAGCTCGACCTCGGCGCGGGCCCCGAGGGGCAGCTGGGCCACCGCCACCGCGGAACGCGTGGGCCGCGGCGGGTTGAACTCCTCCACCCAGACGTCGTTGCACGCGGCGAAGTCGTCCATGGACGCGAGGTAGAGGGTGGCCTTGACCACCTGGTCGAACGTCGCGCCGGCCTCGGTGAGTAGCGCGCGCGCGTTCGCGAGCGCCTGGCGCAACTGCGCGGGGGCGCCGCCGTCGACCATCGACGTCGTGCCGTCGACGCTCACCACGCCGAGCTGACCCGAGAGGATGACGAAGTCACCCGCGCGCCGCCAGGGCGTGTAGGGCCCGAAGGTGGCGGCCACTTAGCTAAAGGAGTTGCCACACCCGCAGGTGCGCGAGGCGTTGGGGTTCGTGATGTGAAAGCCCGCGCCCGAGAGGCCGTCGGTGAAGTCGAGGGTGGATCCGGTGAGAAGTCCGGCGCTCTCGGCGTCCACCACGACGCGCACGTCACCGAACTCGCGCACGACATCGTCGCCGGCGACCTCGGAGTCAAAGTACATGTCGTAGTTAAAGCCCGAGCAGCCGCCCGACTTGACGGCGACGCGCAGCGCGAGGACCTCGTCGGCGGCCTCTCCGGCGATCAGCTCGGCGACCTTCGCGGTCGCCGCGGCGGTCAGCGTGATGGGGTCGGTGCTGGGCTGTGCCAGAACCTCAGTGGACGTTGCGTCGGACATGGCCCTCCTTGGCGAATACTGCCCCCCATGCTAGTGATCACGCGTCCGATCGGGCACGCGCGTTCGCCAGTAGCGTCACCACATGAACACCGAAGCCGCCGTGCGCGAGTGCCTGGCGGGCGTTCTCGACCCCGAATTGGGGGCCTCAATCGTCGATCTGGGCATGGTGGGCGCCGTGCGCGTGGATGGCCCACGCGTGGAAGTCGAGGTGGCCCTCACCACGGTGGGCTGCCCGCTGCGCGCCCAGATTGAGCGCGACGTCGTGGGCGCTCTCCGAGGTCTCGAGGGCGTCTCTGACGTCGCGGTCACCACCTCGGTGATGGACGCCACCGCCAAGCGAGAGCTCCTCAGTCGGGCCCGACTCCTCGCACGGGAGAGCGCACCCACGACCACCATCCCCGCCCACGCCCCGATCCTCATGATCGCCTCGGGCAAGGGTGGCGTGGGCAAGAGCGTCGTCGCGGCGCGCGTGGCGAGCGCCCTCGCGGCGCGCGGGCTGACCGTGGGCGTGCTCGACGCCGACATCTGGGGGTTCTCCCTGGCGCGCCTGCTCGGCATCGAGGGCGAGGTAACCGCCCGCAACGGACGCATGATCCCCCTCGAGAAGCGTCTCGGCGAGGGCGCCATCCGACTGCTCTCGATGGGACTGCTCGCCGACGAGGACCAGGCGTTGCTCTGGCGCGGGCTCGTCGTCCAAAAGGCCGTCGCGCAGTTCATCGAGGACGCGGACTGGTCGGGCTGTGACTACGTCGTCATCGACACGCCGCCGGGCACCGGCGACATCGCGATGACCCTCGCGCGGCTCTTGCCACGCATGGGCCAGATCGTGGTGACGACTCCCGACCCGGGCGCGACGCGCGTCGCGGCGCGCGCGGCGGACTTCGCTCGCAAGTCCCACGTGCGCGTCCTGGGCGTCATCGAGAACATGAGCGCCGTCACCGCGCCCGACGGCACACGGTACGCGCCCTTTGGCGAGGGGGGCGGGAGGGACTTGGCCGAGAACCTGGCCGTGCCCCTGCTCGCCCAAATCCCCCTCGACGGGGCGCTCGCGCGTGTGGGCGAGGACTCGGTCGTTGCCCGCACGGTCTTCGACGAACTAGCCGAGCGCCTGATCAGCGACGTCGCTCCGCCCCTCGGGGCGCGGGGCTGCAGCGCGCGACTCCTCGAAACGCTCGAGGCGGCGACGCGCGAGTCCTAGTCGAAGCCGGGATCGCCCGGCAGGACCGGCACGAGAACGCCGTCGCGCTCAATGAGACGCGGCTCGCGGCGCACGGGCCGGGACTGAGCGGCGTGGGCGAGGATGTCGGTGAGGTGTTCGAACTCCGCGATCTCTTGGAGGGTGCGAATCGTGGGAAAGATCATCTCGAGCTCGTCGCGTTCGTGGGCGGCGAGCGCCTCGGTCGGCGAGACCCAACGCGCGGCCACCGTCTCGCCCTCGTCGTGGGCGGCGACCTGACCGCTCGGCGCGGCGACGACGAAGAAGCGCGTGTCGTAGCGCCGCGGCGGGCCCACCGGGGTTACCCAGTGGGCGAGGTACTCCATGGCGCGAACATCGAGCCGCCACGAGAACTCGTCTAAGAGCTCGTCGAGGTGCGCGGCGCGCGCGTTCATCGCGGCGCGGTGCTCGCTGAGGCGCTGGGCCTGGGGGGCGGTGGGGACCACGCACTCGCCGTTCTCGTCACAGGCGATGAGCAGTCCCGCCTCTTCGAAGAGCTCGCGCAACGCCGCGGCGTAGTAGGCGAGCCCTCCACTCGCTAGGCCCAGACGCGCCGAAGCCGTGACGTCGTCGAGTCCGACGACGAAGTCGGCCAGGGCGACGTCCCCCTCATCGACGCCCCCGCCCGGAAAGACGTAGGCGCCACCGACGAAGTCGCTGCGCAAACTACGGCGCAGCATCAACACCTCGACGCTGTCGCCCTCGCGCACGATCAGCACCGTCGAGGCGGGGCGCGGCTCCAAGATCTCAGCCATAGAACAAGGTACCTAAGAGTTTTCTAACCCACGGGGTCACCGGGGCGACTTCCACTAAGTTTGTGGGGTTCTACAACAAGGAGCATCGTGGCCAAGACCTCGCCCGCCCAGAATCGCAGTGCCGCTCGCAAGCCCTCGGCCAAGGCCTCGGGTCGACCCGCCGGGCTCTTTACCTGGGTCGCCATTGGACTCGTCGTGGTGGTCGTCGCCACCCTGGTCATCATCAAGGTCACGAGTGGCCCGTCGTCTTCGGGCAACGGCGCCTTCGTCGCCAGTGACCCCACCGTCGTCGCCGAACTCACGTCGGTGCCGGCCTCGGCCTTTAACAAGGTGGGCATCACCTCGAACGTCGTGCCCGTGACCGCGCCCGTCAAGCTCGCCGGTGCGCCGGCCCTGACCGGCAAGTCGGCGACCGGCGCGACCTTGCCCGAGGTCTTCTACCTCGGGGCCGAGTACTGCCCGTTCTGCGCGGCCGAACGTTGGCCGCTCATCGTCGCGCTCAGCCGCTTTGGCACGTGGTCGGGACTGGGCGACATGGAGAGCTCGACCCTCTCGGGCGAGGTCTTCCAAGGCACGCCCACCTTCACCTTCGTCAAGTCCACCTACACCTCGAAGTACCTGGTCTTTAAGAGCATCGAGCAGTTCACCAACGTCTACGACCCCGCCGCGAGTTTCTACACCAAGCTCCAGACGCCCACCGGCGTGGAGGCCGCCAACTTCCAGAAGTACGACACCTCGAAGTACATCCCGGGCATGCAGCCAACCCAGGACCACTCCATCCCCTACATCACGGTGGGCAACAAGTTCCTGGTCTCGGGCTCGAGCTACACCCCAGCCACCCTGGCCAACCAGTCACGTAGCTCCATCGCGGCGGGCCTATCCAACACCTCGAGTCCCGTCAGCACCGCCGTGCTCGCCACCGCGAACTACCTGACCGCGACGTTCTGCTCGCTGACGCACAACCAGCCCGGCCACGTCTGTTCGAGTCCGGGCGTGATGGCGGCAAAGAAGGCCCTGGGCATTAAGTGAGTCGCGCGACCCAGCCCGTTGCCCGCTGGGTCCCCGTCGTCACCTGGATCCTCAGCCTGATCGGCCTGGCGATCTCGGCCTACCTCGCCTTCGCACACTTCGCCGGCAAGCAGTACCTCGCGTGCTCATCGACGGGGGTGATCAACTGCGGCGTCGTGACGACGTCGGCCCAGTCCTACTTCCTGGGGATGCCCGTCGCGGTGCTCGGCCTCGCGCACTACGTCGTCGTGAGTGCTCTGACCTCGCCGTGGGCCTGGCGCGCGCGCTCCTACTGGGTGCACGTGACGCGCTTCATCCTCGTGGTGATCTCGATGGCCTTCGTGCTCTGGCTCGTCGCGGCGGAGCTTCTCATCATCGACCACATCTGCCTGTGGTGCACGGGAGTGCACGTGGCGACCTTCGCCCTCTTTGGCGTCATGGTGAGCGTCGCGCCAAGCCAGCTGGGCTGGGTCAGTGGCGCTGGAGGATCCGCCGCTCCACCTCGTTGAGACCGCCCCAGATGCCGTGGGACTCGTGGCGCTCGAGCGCGGCGGCCAGGCACTCTTCGTGCACCGGGCAGGACTGGCAGATCCGCTTGGCCATGAGTTCTCGCTCGAGGCGCTCCTCCTTGCGCTCACTCGCGTCCGGCGGAAAGAAGAGCGAACCCTCACTGGCGCGACAAGCGGCGAGGTCCATCCACGCCACGCGTACAACTGTCATAGCCCCTCCCCCCGGTTGGCTCTGCGTCGCCCAGTCAAGCACCCCCACGGAGCAAAGGCAAGATGTGATTTTCTCCCCGCCCACGCGCCCCCTGGTACCCCCGGGGGCCTCCGCTACGCTCTAGGCGTGGCCACTGTCCTGATTGCGAGCGACCTCGCCGCCCTGCGGCTCGAACTGCGCACCATGCTCGAGGGCCCCGATCTCGTGATCGAGGAGGCCGCCTCGGGGCCCGACGTACTCGACCTCGTGCGCGAGGGCGGCATCGACCTCGCGGTGCTCGACCTACAGATTGGCTCCATGGGAGCCATGGCCATCTGCCTGGAGATGCGCAACGAGGAGTCCTACGGCGCGGCCGAGGCCGTGCCCGTTCTGATGCTGCTCGACCGGCGTCCCGACGTCTTCCTCGCGCGTCGCAGCGGGGCTGAAGGCTTCCTCGTCAAGCCCCTCGCCCCCGGTCGGGTACGGGCCGCCGTACGCGCCCTGCTCGACGGTGGCGCCTACGAAGACGACGCCCTGCGTCCGAGCACGGTTCGCGCCGCCTCGCGGTGAACGACCAGCCTCCCCCGTCGTCTCTCGCGCGGTTCCGCGCGAAACTGCGCGGGCGCGAGGACGCTCCCACTCCCACCCCCGAGGCCGAGGCCATCCACGCGCGCGTCGACCAGCTGAGCAAGCTCGAGTTGCGCGACGTCATGACTCCGCGCGTCGACGTGGCCTACCTGACCTTCCCGGTCACGCCCGAAGCGGTCGCCGACGCCGTGCGCGACACGGGGCACTCGTGCTTTCCGGTGGTCGGAAGTGACCTCGATGAGGTGACGGGGGTGCTCTTCGTCAACGACCTCTTTCGCTCCACGACGGCGAAACGTCACATCGGCGTGTCGTTGCCAACCGCGAGCGAGATCGGTCGAAAGATCCGCCGCCCTCTCCTCTTACCTGAGACGCTCGACCTGCTCGAGAGTCTCGCCGAGATGCGTGAGCAACGTCGCACCTTCGCCCTCGTGCTCGACGAACACGGCGGCGTCGCGGGCGTAGTCTCCATCCGCGACATCCTTGAGCAACTCGTCGGCGACTGGAGTGACGAGTTCGACGAGGACGACGAGGTGCCCATCGTGCGCATTCGCGAGAATCGCTGGCTGGTCGACGGCCAGACGCACGTCGACAAGGTCGAAGAGGAGATTGGCCTCGCCGTGCCCGAAGGGGAGTACGTCACGATCGCCGGATTTCTCCTGGACCTCGCGGGCGAAATCCCGAGCGAGGGGGCGACCTACCCCTTCGGTGAGTGGACCTTGCGGGTCCAGTCCCTCGAAAAGAGGCGCATCAGCGAGATAGTCGTCGAGCGCCACGCACCCGAGGACGAGGCCGTTGGCTGAGGCGCGCGGCGCCGAGTAGGATTGTCGGGCTGCGGGGAAACCTGCCGCGGGCTGTAGCGCAGTTTGGTTAGCGCGCTGCGTTCGGGACGCAGAGGTCCCCGGTTCAAATCCGGGCAGCCCGACCACCATGCACGACATGGGACAGTAGGCCCCCATCGTCTAGCGGCCTAGGACACCACCCTTTCAAGGTGGCGGCACGGGTTCGAATCCCGTTGGGGGTGCTCTCCTTCCTTCCTGGTCAGAGCACGTATATCTGCGACCGCTCCCGGCCACGGCGACCACTTCCATAGCTTCTTCCATAACTTGTGCGGGCCCAGGACGTCCCAGGAGGTCCCATTACTGCCACGAGTGCACGCGGACGGCGGGCAGGAACCCGTCCCGTCCATGAACACGACAGCCACCACCAGCCACGCCTTTCCCGACCGGTTCCTCACGGTGCCCGAGCTCATCGAGCGCTGGCCAATCGCGCGCAACTCGATCTACACGCTCATCAAGAGCCCCGACTTTCCCCGGGCCCTGGTCCTGCTGCGCCAGGCCAACGGCCAAGCACGCCGAATGGGCTTCCGTGAGTCCGACATCCGGGCCTTCGAGGAGGCCCACATGGTGCACGCCAGCGAGCTCGAACTCGAACTCGAACTCGAACTCGAGCTCGACGCGGACGTTCCGGACCTCCCGGCGGCCCTGCCGCCGGCCAAGCGCGCCCAGCCCCGCCGGAGGGCCCGCTGATGCCGGCCAAGGGATCTACCGGCACCACGCGGCGCCCGCCGCTGCGCAGCGACCGCGGCGTCAAGCTCTACGCGCCCACGATGGCGAAGCCCTACTTCCGCGTCGTCGCGGCCGGCCAGGTCGAGCGCACCAGCGCGCCCGTGCCGCGCGAGCACCTCGCCGCGAGCCAGGCTGTGAGGTTCACTGGCCGTGGCATCGACCCGGAGACCGCCTGCTCGCGACGCGAGGCCGACGAGCTCTTCGACCAGATGGTGCGCTGGGCCAAGCACCAGACGAGCCCGACGCGGCGGGGCGAGCGCACGATGAACGCGCTGTGCGACCGACGGCTCGAGGAACTGTCCAGCAAGGGGCGGGAGCGCGGGACCATCGAGAAGAACGAGTGCCTGATGCGCCTCTACGTGCGCCCGCTCATCGGCGACCTCGAGGTAGCGGACTGGAGCCCCGAGCACTCCCTCGCGGTGCTGAACCGGGCGCGTCAGACCTGCGGAGCCGAGCGCGTCGCCGACCTCGGCAGCCTCCTACGCAGCCTCGTCACCCTGGCGCACCGCAAGCCGCTGTGGCTCTCGCGCGACGAGGACCCGATGGAGGGAGTGGAGTTCCGCGTGCGCGCCACGAGACAAGGTGAGAGCGTCCACTACGTGCCCATGAAGGAGCGCCCCTCGACCGACCAGGTGGAGTCCCTGTCCACCTCGATGCAGGAGGTCGGGTGCTCGACCCAGGCCTACCACGACGGCCGGCCGACGACGAACGTCACGGTCGACCGGGAATGGGGCTGGCTGTTCACCCAGACCATGGGCAAGTGCGGACCCCGCTTCGGCGAAGGGGTGGCCCTCACGGTGACGAGTGTGGTGCGCCCGCTCGCCGAGGTCCTCTCGGCGATCGAGGAGGACCTCACGCTCAACCCCACCAGTCGGGTGGCGCGGCGCGAGGCCCTCATCCACCTCCCCCACGGCTACGCCATCGATCCCGGGCGCCGCCTGATCAACATCTTCGAGACAGTCGAGTGGAAGGGCTCCACGCCCTACATCGCCCCGCCCGAGGAGCGCGCCTCGGGTAAGGCGCCCAAGTCCAAGAAGGAGCGCTGGACGATCTACCCCGCGAGCCTCGTAGAGCCAATGGCCGCGCGCTGTGCTGAGCTGCTCGAGCGCTTCGGGCCCGAGCAGGGTCCCCACGCGCTGCTCTTTCCCGCCGGCGACCACCGCTTCGTCCAGGTGCCCCTGGACCCACGACGTCCCTCACGGGGCACGCGCTGGCAGGACCAGGACTGGTGGAGTCGCGACCACTTCCGCAAGACGATGTACCTCAACGCCGCCGCCCGGGCGGAGGGGTGGCCAGACACCCCGAACTTCCCCTTCGAGAACCTGCGGCACCACTTCGCCACCTGGGCCAAGCGCCACGGGTATCCCGACGAGCTCATCAGCCACTGCATGGGGCACGCCACAGTCGACTACACCCAGCGGCGCTACTACCGCACCGGTGCCGACACGATTCCCCAGGGTATGAGGGCCTCCGAGTGTGTCTAGTCGTAAATTGCCACGATTGCCCAGCGGCACATTCCCTCGACTGTGCAAGGAGAGCAACCGTGCTCAAGACTCACCCAAAGAGGGAAGGACCAATGACTGAATTCCAGAGGCGACTAGAGGTATGCAACCTGTCGTGGTGCTACGTGAAACTGCTTCGAGCGCACTCGAAAGAAGAAGAGGTTCAGGCGGCCCGAGGAGTCGCAAGCCTCTCGTCGAGACTTTCCGAAGACGATGTCAAGGGTGCACGTGATTGGGCGTATGCGTTCCGGGGCGGGGAACTCGTGTTCTGGGCGAAGTTGGATGCCGCTGCACACGAGGTATGACGCCGAGCCACTCAACACTCTTGTGGGCACAAGTTTCGGCGCGCGTGCTGCAACCAGCAAGTAGCCCCGGCCGCGGCCGTAGCTGTCACCCGCTGCCTACCGTTCTAGGGCAGGCGGACATTCAGCCGGTACTGCACCGGACTTCGATCGGCATCCTGCAAGGTGTTCCTCGTCAGTACATGAACGTGGGTAGAACTTGGGTCGAGCACACTTGTCACCGCGATCACGAAGAACTCCCTATCCTCCAGCACACGGCGCCACTCAAGTGCTGTCATGTTGAACGCGAGACGAGATCCCCCGACTCCCTTGACCTCGACGTGCCGGATTGTGCCGCCCTTCTCGAACTCCAAGTCAAACCCCACACCAAGAGCCTGACAATCCCGCAGGAGCCTCCAACCATTAGCTTCCATGTAGGTTCTTGCTAGATGAATCGCACGTTCCTCGACGAACCGATCGATTCGCCGCCGTCCCGGCCCAACTCCTCGCCCAGCGTCCCTTCGCATCTCGTCATCGCCGGGAAGTGGTGTGAGCAGATCGGAAGATGGTGTGCCAGTTGGCAGTGGCAGGACATCTGGAAGAACATCCACTGAAGCGCTTGGGAATGTCAAGTCAATCTGGCCCCACCGTGCGCATCTGAAATGGCCCCACCCTGGTGAGCGTGTCGACTTCTAGCCTTGTGGAATGGTTGAGTGGAATCCCCATGGGCCGACAGTGGCCAATGTC
>JAJYAC010000008.1 GCA_021779735.1 Actinomycetes bacterium | reverse complement strand
CGTCGCCATGCTCGACCTGCCCTACGAGGAGGACTCGCGCGCCGACACCGACATGAACGTCGTCATGACTGGCGACGGGCGCTTCGTCGAGGTTCAGGGAACGGCGGAAAACGTGGCGTTCTCACGAAGCGAACTCGACGAGTTGCTCGATCTCGCCAGCGGCGGCATTGGCGCCATCCACGCGCTACAACGCGAGGTGTTGGCTACACCGCCGGCGCCGCGAGCGCGATGAGGACCTTCGTCCTCGCCACCGCCAACCCCCACAAGGCCGAAGAGATGTCGAGCGTGCTCGAGGGACTCGGGGTGCGCGTTCTCGCACGCCCCGACCACGTGGGCGACGTCGAAGAGACCCAGGACACGCTTGAGGGCAACGCGCTCTTAAAGGCCCGCGCGCTCGCTCGGGCGACGGGTGGCGTGGCCGTCGGCGACGACACGGGCCTCTTTGTCGAGGCACTCGGCGGTCGCCCGGGCGTCTACAGCGCACGCTACGCGGGCGAGAACGCGACGTACGCCGACAACGTGGAGAAGCTCCTCGACGAGATGTCCGCGGCGAGCAGTCGGCGTGCGTACTTTCGCACGGTCATCGCCCTCGCGACACCCGACGGGCTCGAGGTGACGGTCGAAGGTGTTCTGGAGGGCGAGATCACCCGAGAGCCTCGAGGCACGAATGGCTTTGGCTACGACCCCGTCTTCGCACCCGACGACACGCCGGGTCGCACCCTCGCTGAGCTCGACCCGCACGAGAAGAACACACTCTCGCACCGTGCGCGAGCACTGCACGCTCTCGTGGCAGAACTCGAGCGCGAGCCGCGTCGCTTCTAGCGTCTACCCGTAGGCTGGCGGCGTGACGACGACGGACCTACCGATGTTCCCACTGGGCATGGTCGTCTTTCCTCATCAGATCGTCGGTCTGTGCGTCTTCGAAGAGCGTTACCAGGTCATGCTCAACGACCTCACCGACGACGTGTTCGCTACGTGTCTCATTACACGGGGCTGCGAAGTGGGTGGGGGCGACGAGCGAACCTCCGTGGGCACGCTCGTCCAGATACTTGACTCACGACAGGTCGCCAACGGCCAGACCCTCTTGATGGTCGAAGGTACGGGATGCGTGGAAGTGTCGAACTGGCTGTCTGATGCGCCCTACCCGCGTGCCACGGTGCGCGAGCGCGCTGGTGAGGGCGAAGTCGACCGGGCCCTCCTGGCCTACGCGGAGTCCGCCGTGCGCTCACTGCGCACTCTCCAGAGCGAGGTGCACACCGACGTCTGTTTGCGGCGCGACTGTGACATGGACGCCGACCCACTCGTGCGATCGTGGCAGTTGTGCGCGCTGACCCCGATGTCGGTACTGGACCAATTCGCCATGATGAGCCTGGCGAACGTCAATGATCGCCTACGTATGTTGGCTGAAGTGTGCTGCGAACGATACGGCGACTACCAGCGCCTTTTGGCGCTAGATGACTCGACGCATTTTCGCTCCTAGCGAATGTCGACGAGGTCGACGATGAAGATCAACGTCTCGCCTGGGGCGATCACGCCGCCGGCCCCTCGATCTCCGTAACCCAGGTGGGCCGGTATGACGAGTCGTCGCCGTCCGCCCACTCGCATACCCGCGACGCCGCGGTCCCAGCCGGCGATGACGTAGCCCGCGCCCAGGGGAAACGAGAAAGTCTCGCCCCGGTTCCAGGACGCGTCGAACTCCTCGCCGCTAGATGCGGCGATGCCGACGTAGTGAACGATGACGGTCGAGCCTGCCGAGGCTGTCGCGCCTTCGCCTACGATGAGGTCCTCAATGACGAGGTCTGCCGGCGGTTCGCCAAGGTGGGGTTCAACGAGTGGCTTCTCGGTCACGGTGTCTCCTTAGGGGCGCCGACGTGAGGCGCCCGCGCCCACGACACGCACGTTGCGAGCCTCGCGGCCCTTGGGGCCGGTGGCCTCTTCAAACGTGATGCGCTGGCCCTGGCTGAGGGACTTGAATCCGTCGCCCACGATGTTGCTGAAGTGAATGAACAGGTCGTCCCCGCGCTCGTCGGTGGCGAAGCCGAACCCCTTCGAGTCGTTGAAGAAGCTCACCACGGCCTGGTTGGCGCCGGCGCGTGAAGGCGCGCTCGTGGCGCGAAAAGACTCACGTCGAGCGGGACGCTCGGCGGCGGCACGGTCGTGGCGCGGTGAACGCTCGCGCGGCTCTCGCGACTCGCGCGGCGTGTCGTTGCGTTGAGCGCGGAACTCTCGCGGGCTAGTGGTTCGCTCACGCGCCACGTACGCCTCGCGCGCGCCCTCGCGCGCCGGACGCGTCGCGCGTGCGGGCTTGGCACTCGTGCCGTCGAGACGTTGCGTGGCTTCGGCGTCGTCGACGGCGCCGAGGCGCATCGCGGGGGCGTCCGCGGGAGCCTCGAGAGACAGGGGAAGTCCGAGCGTGCGCTGGAGGCGCTTGACCTGACTGGTGACGTCCTCACCGACGAGGGAGATCACGACGCCAGTCGCCCCGGCGCGACCCGTGCGACCCGAGCGGTGCAAGTAGTCCGTGGTTTGCGTGGGCGGGTCGTAGTGCACGACGACGGGCAGCGCCTCGATGTGGATGCCACGCGCGGCGACGTCCGTGGCGACGAGCACCTGCACCTCGCCGTTCTTCATGGCGCGAAGAGCGCGCTCGCGCTGGGCCTGGGAGCGATCTCCGTGAAGGGCGGCGGCGGAGATTCCCCGCTCACCCAACTGGCGAGCGAGTCGGTCGGCGCCGTGCTTGGTGCGAGTGAAGATGATCGCTCGCTCGTACTGGTGGATGATGTCGGCCGCGAACTGGGGACGCTGGTCGCGAGGCACGCGCCAGAAGAAGTGGTCCACGTCACTCGGCGCCTCTTCACCGACGACGTCGTGGATGGCGGCGTCGCGGGTGAATTCACGCACGAGCGAAGAAACGTCGGGTCCCATCGTGGCCGAGAAGAGCATCACGTGGCGCTCGGTCGCGGTCTGGCCCACGATACGTCGCACGGCCGGCAAGAATCCCATGTCCGCCATGCGGTCAGCCTCGTCGACAACCACCGTGGTGACGGCCGAAAGATCGAGGGCGCGTTGCTCGAGCAGATCCTCGAGTCGACCGGGACACGCGACGACGACGTCGACACCCGCGTTGAGCGCTTTGCGCGTGGTGTTGTACGAGGTACCACCGTAAATCGAGATGATGCGTCGGCCGCGATCTTCGGTCAGACCACCGAGCTCCTTTTGCACCTGAGCGGCGAGCTCGCGCGTGGGCACGAGGACCAGCGCGAGGGGCTGGCGGGGGCGCGCCTTAACCAGGCGCGCCAGCAGGGGCAGGCCGAACGCGAGCGTCTTGCCCGAACCCGTCGCGGCCTTGCCGACGACGTCACGACCGGCGAGTGCGTCGGGTAGGGCCGCCTCTTGGATGGGAAAGGCCTCGGTGATGCCACGAGCTTTTAGGCGCGAGACGAGGGGGGACGGGACGCCGAGATCGGCGAAGGATACGGACACTGTGACTCCTATGAGTTGGTGAAACCAACTCGAAATGTCACGGTCGAATCGGTCTCCACCGCGGATTGCGGCGAATCGGTCAATCCATCGTAGCAGACGAGCACGTCACGTGTGCGGGCGGAGGGACTCGAACCCACACTCCGAAGAACTGGTACCTAAAACCAGCGCGTCTGCCAATTCCGCCACGCCCGCGAGACCACCACTCTAGACAGCGCGGAGAGCGCGCGGGGCCCGGCACTAGATTGACTTCATGGCAAACAGTGACTCCTTCGGCGCAAACGACCTCAATCAGCGTCTCTTACGCGAACGCATCGTCTTTCTCGGATCCCAGGTTGACCAGAACGCCGCCAATCGCATCTGCGCGGAGTTGTTGCTCCTTGAGGCCGAGGACTCCGACAGGGACATCAGCCTCTACATCAACTCGCCCGGTGGATCAGTGACTGACGGTCTGGCCATCTACGACACGATGCAGTACGTGAGGTGCGACATTCGCACGATCTGCGTCGGGATGGCGGCCTCGATGGGCCAGTTCCTGCTGTGCGCCGGCGCTCCCGGCAAGCGCTTCTCCCTGCCCCACAGTCGCATTCTCATGCACCAACCCTCGGCCGGTGGCATGCAGGGCCAGGCCTCCGACATCGCGATCCAGGCCGAGCAGATCGTCTACATGAAGAAGATGCTCGCCGAGCGCATCGCCTTTCACACCGGTCAGCCGCTGGAGCGCATCGAGGCTGACTCGGATCGCGACCGCTGGTTCACCGCCGATGAGGCACTCGAGTACGGCTTCATCGACGCGGTCATCGATCGGTCGGCCATTCGTCAAGGGGCCTAGTGTCAGAGCCCGCGGCGGGAGTTGAGCGCCGTCACCTCGAGAACGCACCCGTTCGCGTGGTCAGCGCGCGCGACCCCCTGCGCGTACGCCTGGCCAACCTGGTCTCTCGGCGTGAACTGCTCACGAGCCTGATCTTTTCGGACATTCGTATCAAGTACAAGGGCTCGGCCCTCGGTCTCTTGTGGTCAATGCTCTCACCGGCCCTGACGTTGGGAATCTACTTTCTCGTTTTCTCGAAGTTCTTGATGAACGGGATCCCCAACTTCGTCGTGTACCTCTTTTCGGGTCTCATCGTCTGGAACATGTTCCAGTCGGCCGTGAGTTCCTCCACGGGAGTCATCGTCGATCGCGCGGGGCTGGTCAAGAAAGTCTCCTTTCCACGTGAGATCCTGGCGCTATCGAACGTGGGCGCCTCCGTCATCTACTTCGCCATCCAGCTCACCGTTCTCGGGCTCTTTCTTGCGGTAATCGGGCACGCGCCGGCGTGGGGCTACCTGTGGATCCTGCCGATCTCGTTCCTGGCGCTCTACCTGTTGACGGCGTCGATCTCCATCCTGATGTCGGCGATAACGGTGTACCTGCGCGACGTGCGCCACCTCATGGAGGTGGTGCTGCAACTGTGGTTCTGGGTCTCGCCCGTCGTCTACTCCTACGAGAACTCCATTGCCGCCACGCTGCACAACCACGGCCTCGCCAACGTCTACTTTCTCAACCCCGTGACGCTCATCATCCTGACCTTCCAGCGGATTTTCTACGTGGCCACGACCGTCAAGTCGACGACGACGGGCGCCACCTTGCACATCTTGCCGACGTGGCCCATGTCGACGTACTTCTACCTCAACGCGGCCCTGCTGGGCATCATGGCCGTCATTTTCTTGACGTCGGTGACGATCTTTGGTCGTCTCGAGGGCAACTTCGAGTCGGAGCTCTAATGGTCAACGTCATCGAAGTCGAGGACGTCTCCAAGCAGTTCAAGATCCACCACGAGCGCCACCAGTCGCTCAAGGAGAGGATCCTGCACCCGCGCTCGGGTTCGACGGAGGTGTTCCGCGCGCTCTCGCACGTGAACTTCACCGTCTCCGACGGCGAAACCGTCGGCATCCTTGGACGCAACGGCTCTGGAAAGTCGACCCTGCTCAAGACGATCTGTGGTGTGCTCCAGCCCACGTCGGGTGAGATTCGCCTTCGTGGAAGCCTTGCGGCGCTCCTCGAACTCGGCGCGGGCTTTCAGCACGAGCTCTCGGGGCGCGACAACGTCTATCTCTACGGATCGATGCTCGGGTTCTCTCGGCGCATGGTTGACGCGATCTTCGATGACGTCGTGGCCTTCAGCGAACTCGAACAGTTCATCGATACCCAGGTCAAGTTCTACTCGAGTGGCATGTACGTGCGCCTAGCCTTCGCGGTGGCGGTCAACGTGAATCCCGACATCCTCGTAGTGGACGAAGTCCTCGCGGTGGGCGACGAGCGCTTCCAAGCCAAGTGCATAGATCGCATCCGTCACTTTCAACGTGAGGGCCGATCCATTCTCTTCGTCACTCACCAGGCGGACCAAGTGCGCGCCATCTGTGATCGGGCGGTCGTTCTCGACGGGGGGGAACTGATCGCCGATGGGCCCGTCGCCGACTCGTTGCGCGTGTTTCGTGAGCACTTGCTCGGCGACGCCGCCGCCCCCGAGGGGGCGCACGACGCGCACGACGTGCACATCGACGCGGTGACCTCGCCCACGGGATCGTTCCAGGTTCGTCACGGTGCGTCTATGCACGTCGACGTCGACGTGACGAGCGAGCGCGCGCTCAGCGGGTACCTCCTGATGGAGGTCTTCACTCGAGGAGGACTGCTGGTGAGTCGCAGTGACGCTCAGGCGACGCCGGTGAGTTTGGTGCCCGGACCCAATCGATTTGGCTTAGACCTCATCGACGTGCCACTGCTCGACGGCGTCTACGAGGTCAATCTCGGACTGGTCGATCGCCCCGGTGGCAGTGTGCTCGCGTGGCGCGAACAGGCGGCGACGCTGCAGGTTGCCTACGATGGACGCGCGAGCGGCGTCATCGAACTCACGCCGGCGGTTCGTCAGTAGGTACTGCCTCGCGCAAGCGCGGGAAGTGACGCAGCGCGCCGAGCGCGCCCAGATGCCCCACGTCAAAGGGGAACGTCGCTCCGCGCAGCATTCGTCGGTCGCCGCGTGAGTTGCCGTAGGCGTAGATCGTTACCGCAGCGTCACCGTGTCGAGCGCGAATCCACTCGTCGAGTCGGCGCATCTTCTCCTCGCCGCGGCAGTTGTGGCCGAGATATCCCCCGGAGAGTTGCCCCAGGGGATCAACGGCGAGCCGCGTGCCCAGCGCGCCGTGGGCGCGCACTTCTTCGGCCACCACGCGCACGTACAGCTCGGGCGAGGCCGAGACGATCACCACGTCGTGGCCCTGGCCCAGATGCCATCGCAGGCGATCGTGGGTGAGTGGTCGAATCTTCGCCTCGAGGTGGGCGTGGGCGAAGAGTCGCGACTCGTCGGTCACGTCGGCTTCGCTTCGACCCGTGAGCAGGGCACGAAAGAGCCGTTCCTTCGCGCGGTCGGCGTAGGGGCCACTGCGCAGGCCGCCGATCACCAAGGGAATCGCGAGACGCGTGGCGGCCAGGTAGGTCTGTCGGTGTCCCGCGACGTGGCCGAGCCACTCAAAGACGCTGCCGCCTTCGGTGAGTGTGCCGTCGAGGTCGAAGGCGGCGACGGTCGCGGTGGTAGTCATCTTCCTAGTCTCACAGGCCGCGGGTGCCTGAGAATTTCCTATAAATCAAGTAGGGAATTGCAACACTCCTCATCACCGTCATTAACATGGCCACGCGAGGCCGGTCAGGGGACGGGCCGCAAAGGAGATCACCATGGCGATCCATCTCGGCGACGTTGCGCCCGACTTCACGGCGGAGACGACGGAGGGCCCCATCTCGTTCCACCAGTGGCTGGGCGACAGTTGGGGCATTCTCTTCTCACACCCCAAGGACTTCACCCCGGTGTGCACCACGGAGCTCGGCGGATTTGCCGCCCGCAAGGGCGACTTCGACGCACGCAACACCAAGATCATTGGCCTGTCGGTTGACGACGTCACCAGCCACGACAAGTGGAAGGGTGACATCGCCGAGACCCAGGGTACGGCGCTGAACTTTCCCCTGATCGGCGACGAGAATCACAAGGTGGCCGACCTCTACGACATGATTCACCCCAACGCGAATGACACGCTGACGGTGCGTAGCGTCTTCATCATCGGACCCGACAAGAAGGTCAAGTTGACCCTCACGTACCCGGCGTCCACGGGTCGCAACATTGACGAGATCTTGCGCGTGCTCGACTCCCTGCAGCTGAGCGCCGCCTACACCGTCGCGACGCCGGTCAACTGGAAAGACGGCGACGACGTCATCATCGCTAACTCCGTGAGTGACGAAGAGGCCAAGACGAAGTTCCCGAAGGGCTTTCGCAAGCTCAAGGACTACCTGCGCCTCACCCCTCAGCCCAACAAGTAGATCACCAGTGACGACGACGACCTTCACGTACGCGGGCCAGACGGTCAATCGTCTGGGCTTTGGCGCGATGCGCATCACGGGTCCCGGCGTCTGGGGCTATCCGGCGGATCGCGCCGGGGCCCTTGACGTCTTACGTCGCGCGGTCGCCCTCGGAGTCAACTTCATCGACACCGCCGACTCCTACGGGCCGGCGGTGTCGGAGGAGTTGATCGCGCAGGCCCTCGCCCCCTACGGGGAGGTGCGCGTGGCGACCAAGGCAGGGTTCCTTCGAACGGGACCCGACAAGTGGTCGCCCTGTGGAAAGCCCGAGTACTTGCGACAGGAGTGTGAGATGTCGCTGCGTCGCTTGGGTGTGGAGTCCCTCGACCTCTTTCAGCTGCACCGCATCGATCCGGCGGTGGCGCCCGAAGACCAGTTCGGCCTGCTCAAAGACCTGTTGGACGAAGGAAAGGTCCGAGCGGTCGGTCTGTCCGAAGTGAACGTGAACGAGATTCGAGCGGCGCGTTCGATCGTGGAGATCTCAACGGTGCAGAACCTCTACAACCTCTCGCGCCGCAGCGGCGACGACGTCGTGGACTACTGCGAGGCCGAGGGGATCGGATTCATCCCGTGGTTCCCGGTGGCCGCCGGAGCGCTCGCGCGTCCCGGTGGCGCGCTCGACGACGTGGCGACGCGACTGGGAGCGACCTCCGCCCAGGTGTCGCTCGCCTGGCTGTTGCAGCGTTCGCCGGTCGTGATGCCGATTCCGGGTACCTCGAATGTGGCCCACCTCGAAGAGAACATGGCGGCCGCGCGTCTCACGCTCAGCGCCCAGGACCTCGAGACGATCGAGGCCGCGACTCTCTAGGGGTTACTAGAGGAGACTGTCGCGTAGTTCGCGCTTGAGAACCTTGCCCTGAGGATTCCGCGGCAGGGGGGCCGCGCGGAAGTAGAAGCGCGTGGGCACTTCGAACTTCGCGAGTCGGTGCGCGACGTGGCGCGCGAGATCTTCAGCGTCGACGCGCCGGCCCTCGCGCAAGACGACCACCGCGGCCACCTCTTCGCCGAGCGTCGGGTGGGCGACACCAATGACCGCGCACTCGGCGACGTCGGGGTGCTCGAAGAGGGCCGCTTCGACGATGACGGAGTAGACGTTCTCGCCGCCGCGAATAATCATGTCCTTGGCGCGATCCAAGATGTAAATGAAGCCGTCCTCGTCCAGGCGGGCGATGTCGCCGGTGTGTAGCCAGCCGCGGGTGAACGTTCGCCGCGATTCGGCGGGCTTTCCCCAGTAGCCCGCCGAGACGTTAGGGCCCCTCACCCAGAGTTCTCCCCGTTCTCCCACGCGACCGATAAACGTGGGATCAGGTTCGTCGCCCTCGAAGTCCTCGGGCACGATGGCGACGTCACACACCGGTACCGCCGGTCCGCAACTCGCCGGACGCTCGACGTAGTCAGGTCCGGTGTTGAGTGCGATGGCCGCTGACGTCTCGGTGAGGCCGTAGCCATTGCCGGGCTGGGCTTGGGGGAAGGCCTCGCGAATGCGTCGCACCAAGTCGGGCGGTGCGGGAGCCCCGCCGTAGGAAATGTTGCGCACGCTCGTCGTGTCAAAGCGCGAGAAGTCGGGGTGGTCGAGCAGTTGCATGACAATCGTCGGCACACCGCCGATCATCGTGAGGCTCTCGCTCTCGATGAGACTGAGCGCCTGGCCCGGGTCGAAGTGGTGAGTCATGACCAGCTTGCCACCCGCGGCGGTGTTCACCACCATGGTCGCGAGGCAGCCCGTCGCGTGAAAGAGGGGAATGTTGAGCAAACTGGCGTTCTGACGACGTTCGCCACTCTCGCCAAAGCGCAGCGTCGCGCGTTGGCCGATGAAGAAGAGGTTCATGAGATTCGTGATGATGTTGCGATGGGTGCCGACCGCACCCTTGGGCTGGCCCGTCGTGCCCGAGGTGTAGAAGATCGTCGCGATGTCGTCGGGCTCGACCGCGAGAGGGGGAACGCTCGCGAGCGGATCGAGCGCGCCGAGAAACTCTTCGAAGCGCACGACGGAGACGCGGCCGTGGGTGGCGAGCGGCTCGCGATTGGACGGATCCAGGCTGAAGACGATCAACGTCGAGAGCTCGCTGAGGTCGTCGAGAACGGGCATCAGCCGCTCCAGGCGTTCTTCGTCCACGAACGCGATGTGCGCCCCGCTATCGGTGAGTCCGTAGAGCAGTTCGTCGGTCGTCCACCACGCGTTGAGAGGCACGCTGACTCCACCGACGGCGATCGTCGCCCAAAACGCCTCGACCCACTGGGGAAGATTGCGCGCCGCGATCGCGACTCGGTCGCCGGGTGCGACGCCGACGTCGCGTAGTCGCGCGGCCAAGTTCGCGACGACGAGGTAGTGCTCGGAGAAGGTGACGCGCTGGTCCTCGTAGACGAGGAAGTCACTGTCCGCGTGCGCGCGAGAGAGCTCGAGGATCTGACCAAGGTTGCGCGCGGCGTGCTTCCAGACCGTCATGGCAACGCCGTCGAGGACGAGCTCTTCGGTCTCGAACATCTGGCCCGGGGCCGTCAGGGCCGCGGTGGCGGCGGCCAGTGAGAGGGCGTCCTGACTCACGGCTTCGAAGCGCCGGGCGAGAACAGAGTGTCCCGGTAGTGAATCAACTCCGCGAGCGACTCGCGGATGTCGTCGAGGGCGCGGTGATTCGAAGTCTTCTCGGGGCGCGCGGCGAGCACTTCGGGCTGCCAGCGTTTGGCCAATTCCTTAATTGTCGACACGTCGACGTTGCGGTAGTGAAAGAACGACTCGAGCGTCGGCATGTACTGCTGGAGGAAGCGGCGGTCGGTGCCAATGGAGTTGCCGCACAACGGGACGCTGCGCTCCTCGCTGATGTACTCGCGCAAGAACGCGAGCGTGCGCGCCTCTGCCTCCGCGATGCTTACGCTCGAGGCCCGGATGGCTTCGAGAAGACCCGAAGAGGTGTGCATCTCGGTCACGAAGTCGCCCATCTGCGCCAGTTCGTCCTCACTCGCGTGGATCACGAGATCGGGCCCCTCGGCAATGACGTTGAGGTGGTCGTCAGTGATGAGAGTGGCAATCTCGACGATGACGTGGCGTTCGGGCTCGAGGCCGGTCATTTCTAGGTCCATCCAGGCGAGCACACTTCGACACTAGTGAACGTGGCGGCGGGCACTAGGGTGCGCCCATGGAAATCCTCATTGCCCGTGTCCATCCCCGGGCCGTAGTTCCCGACACGGCCTACCACGGTGACGCGGGCTGGGACTTGGTCGCCGTGGAGGCGGCGCACCTCTCAGCTGGTGGTGGACGCGCCCTGGTGGGTACCGGCCTCGCCGTGGCCATCCCCGAGGGCTACGGCGGATTCGTCCTGCCGCGCAGTGGACTCGCCTCGCGCCACGGGGTGACCTGCGTGAACGCGCCGGGACTCATAGACAGCGGCTACCGCGGCGAGGTGCGGGTGGCACTCGTCAATCTCGATCCCTCAAGTGACTACGACGTGTCGCCGGGGGACCGGATCGCCCAGCTCGTAGTCCTCGCCGTGACGCCCGTGACGTATCGCGTGGTTGAGGAGTTACCGGAGAGCCACCGCGGCGACGGTGGTTTTGGTAGTTCGGGTCGTTAGGCGATTCTGGTGAGCGCGTCGGCTACACTGGACGCGACGCGGACGTAGCTCAGTTGGTAGAGCGCGACCTTGCCAAGGTCGAGGTCGCCGGTTCGAGCCCGGTCGTCCGCTCCAGGGCGAAGTCCCGGTTCCCACCACGGAACCGGGACTTCGCTCTCTATCGATAGTTGTGACCACCGTCAGCGACCCCGGCCGCGACGACCCGCCTGCGTATTCTTTTGCTAAGGAGGTTCGCGTGGTACATCCCTCAATGGAGCCGTACGTTCTCGCGGCCAAGGAGCACCCCCGGGCGCATCCCTCGAGTCTCGCCCCCGACGAACGACGTCGTCAGTATCGCGAGCAGGCCGACTGGATGTGGCCGGCGCCCGAGGCGATGGCCTCGGTGCGCGACCTGCGGCTCGAGCTTCCCGGGCGCGTACTCTCAGCGCGGCTCTACGTGCCTCACGGTGACGACGCGCGAGGTCTCGTGCTCTACGTACACGGCGGCAGTTTCGTCGCCGGCGACCTCGACACCCACGACGGCCTGTGTCGGCGTTTGGCCGCCGACACGAAGATGCGCTATCTCGCGATCGAGTACCGCCTCGCGCCCGAACACCCCTTTCCCGCCGGTCTCGACGACGTGCGCGAGGCCATCGAAACCGTCGCCGGCCAACGTCGCGAGTACGCGAGCGACGACTGCTCTCTCGTGGTGATGGGTGACTCGGCGGGCGCGACGCTCGCCACCGTCGCGCTCGCACAGCTGCGCGCGACGCCCGTGGAAGTCGCGGCCCAGGTCCTCCTCTATCCCACGATGGGCCCGTCGTTGCTGACCGACTCGAGTCACGTGTACCACTCGGGCTTCTTGCTCGACGTCGATCACCTGCGCTACGACTACGAGCAGTACCTGGGGACGAGCGCGGACCCGAGTGACGAGCGCGTGTCGCCCCTCTTGAGCCGTGACCTGGCGGGCGTTCCCCCCGCGATCATCGTCGTCGCCGAGTGCGATCCGTTGCGTGACGAGGCCGTCGCCTACGCGGGTCTTCTCGAGCACTTTGGCGTGCCCGTGGAACTGCTCGAGGCCGACGGGATGCTGCACGGATTCTTACGCCTGGGTGGGCTCGTGCCCGAAGCCCTCGCCATCGTCGACGATTTGGCCCAGTATCTCGAGAATCTGGTCGGCCAGGTGGACTGACGGGCGTCTTTCGGGCCCTGAGCAGTGATTTCGTCTGATATCTGGTAACAATGGAACTCTCTCGCCAACTCGGGCGACGACAGATTTAAGGGGAATGCATGCAGGGAATATCACGGGTGCGCGCGGCGCTTGCGTTGAGCGGGGTCGGCACGCTGGTGCTCGCCTCCAGCCTCTCGGCCGGGGCGGCGTCGACGGTGAACGCGGCCGCGGCCAAGTTGGTGCCGGCCGCCTACAAGCACATCACGCTCCAGGTGGCGACGGACGCGACGTATCCGCCGGATGAGTTCATGAAGGGCTCGAAGATGGTCGGATTCGACATCGATCTCATCAACGCGCTCGCCGCGACGCTCGGTGTGAAGATCCACGAAAACAGCGTGACCTTCGACAACATCCTCGCGGGTATCAAGTCGGGCCGTTACCAGATTGGCAACTCGTCCTTTACCGACTCCAAGGCCCGCGAGAAGACCAACAACTTCGTTGACTACTTCCAGGCCGGCGAGGGCGTCTACGCCAAGTCGAGCTCGAAGGTGACCTTCAAGGGGCTCAAGAGCTTCTGTGGCCTGACGGTGGCGGTCGAGACGGGCACGAGTGAGTTGACTGACGCCCAGGCGACAGCCAAGACGTGTCCGGCGGGCAAGAAGTTGACGATTCGCACCTTCGCAACCCAGACGTCGGCCAACCTCGCGGTGTCCTCGGGCCAGGCGGCGGTGGGCTTTGTTGACAGCCAGGTCGCCGGCTACATCGTGGCCCAGTCCCACGGTCTCTTCAAGCTCGTGGGCAACGCGGTGAACGTCGCGCCCTACGGCATCGCGACGGCCAACACCCCCAATGGCAAGGCCCTTGCGCTGGCCCTCCAGGCTGCCCTCAAGGTTCTCGTCGCCAACGGCACCTACCACAAGATTCTCACCACGTGGGGAGTCCAGGCGGGTGCGATCCCCGTCGCCAAGATGGTGCTCAACGGAGCAATCTCCTAATCCAGTTGTAGTAGAACAGCACCCATGACGACGAACGGGGACGACGCGGTAGAAGTCGTCCCCGTTCGTCACGTCGGTCGCTACGTCGCCGCTGCCGTCGTGCTCGTGCTGGTGGCGATGCTGGGGCACACGCTGATCTCCAAGGTGCCCACGGGGCAGACGGCGTGTCACGTCAGTGCGGGTGTGCCGACGTGTCACCAGGTGTCCAACTGGCGTTTCAGCTGGAACATCGTCTTTCACTACTTCACGACGAGTCAGGTGCTCGACGGACTGCTCGTAACCCTGGAGCTGACGGTGATCGCCATGACGATTGGCATCGTCTTGGGCATGCTCATCGCGGTGATGCGCCTCTCGCACAATCGTCTCATGTCGTCGGCGGCGTGGGTTTACACGTGGTTCTTCCGGGGCACCCCGGTGTACGTGCAGTTGCTCTTCTGGTTCAACATCGCGGCGCTCTACCAGTCGGTGACCATCGGGGTGCCCTTCTTGCACATCACGTGGCTGCACATCAACATCGTGGCGTTCTTCACGCCCTTTCACACGGCCATCGTGGGCTTGGGGCTCAACGAGGCGGCCTACATGTCCGAGATCGCCCGATCCGGGCTCATCTCCGTCGACGAGGGCCAAATCGAAGCGGCGACGTCAATCGGCATGACGCGCTCCCAGACCCTCCGCCTCGTCATCGTGCCCCAGGCGATGCGTGTCATTCTCCCGCCCACGGGCAACGAGGTGATCTCGATGCTCAAGACCACCTCGCTCGTTATCGCGGTCGGTGGCGTCACCGACCTCCTTCAGTCGGTGACACTCATCTACTCGGCGAACTACGAGATCATGCCGCTGCTGATCGTGGCCAGTCTCTGGTACCTCATCGTCACCACCGTGCTCTCGATTGGCCAGTACTACGTCGAGCGCCACTTCGCTAAGGGCGCGTTGCGCACTCCACCGCCTACGCCGATCCAGCGCCTGCGCACGGACCTGCGAGGCATCGCCGGCAAGTTCCGCTCTCCGCGACACGCGACGATCAAGGCGGCGTCGTGAGCGTGCCCATGGTCGAGGCCCACGGAGTGCACAAGTCCTACGCGGGCGTCGAAGTCCTACGTGGCATCAACCTCACTGTCGAACGCGGTGAGGTGACCTGTCTCATCGGACCCTCGGGTTCGGGCAAGAGCACGCTGCTGCGCTGCATCAATCACCTGGAAAAGCACGACGCCGGTGAGCTTCGTGTCGACGGCAACCTCGTGGGCTACGAGGCGCGCGGCGGCAAGCTCTATGAGCGAAACGACAAGCAGATCTGCGCCGAGCGCTCCCAGATCGGCATGGTGTTTCAGCGCTTCAACCTCTTTCAGCACCTCACGGTGCTCGAGAACATCACCATTGGCCAGGTGAAGGTGCGCAGCATCGCCAGCGAAGACGCCACGAGGCGCGCGCGCGAGCTGCTCGCGCGCGTGGGTCTTGACGCGAAGGAGAAGAACTACCCCAGTCAGCTCTCGGGCGGCCAGCAGCAGCGCGTCGCGATCGCGCGCGCGTTGGCGATGGATCCCAAACTGATGCTCTTCGACGAGCCGACGTCGGCCCTGGACCCCGAACTGGTCGGCGAAGTGCTGGACGTGATGAAGGATCTCGCGAAGTCGGGCATGACCATGATCGTCGTGACCCACGAGATGGGCTTCGCGAGAGAGGTGGCGGACTCGCTGTACTTCTTGGACCAGGGCGTGATCGAAGAATCGGGCAATCCTCGCGAGGTTCTCGTCCACCCTCGCTCGGAGCGCTTGCGGGTCTTCTTGTCAAAGGTTCTCTAGTGGTCTGGGACCTCGATGCGAGCAACGTCGGCACGGGTCTGCCCCTTGAGGGAGTGCGCGTTCTCGATTTCTCGCGCGTTCTCGCCGGACCGCTGTGCGCGATGATCGCCGGGGACCTGGGGGCGGACGTGATCAAGGTGGAGGGACCCGAGGGTGACCCCGTGCGCGCCCTGGCGCCGCCACGCCTAGGTGAGGATGCGACCTACTACCTCGCGGTGAACCGTCACCGGCGAAACGTCGTGGCCAACCTAAAGGACCCGTCGGACTTCGCACACGTCGCGGCCCTCGTTCGCGAGGCCGACGCGGTGGTGGAGAACTTCTTGCCCCACCAGAAGGCCTCACTCGGCATCGAGCGCCTGCGCGCGGAGAACCCAGACTGCGTGTGGGTGAGTGTGACGCCGGCCTCGAGCGGGGGCCCCGTGTCCTCACAACCGTCGTTCGATCTGCTCGCCCAGGCGAGGTCGGGTCTGATGGACGTTACGGGAGACGTCGGGGGAGCGCCCACCAAGGTGGGGGCCCCCGTGGCCGACGTCGTCACCGGGCTCTACGCGGCGGTGGGCCTTCTCAGCGGGCTCTTCGCGCGCCTCGCGGGCCGCGACGCTCGCGCCTTTGAAGCGCCCCTGCTGGAGTCCACGATGACCGCGCTCGTGAACCAGGCGCAGGGTTACCTCTCCACCGGCGAGGAACCCGTTCGCTTGGGCAACGACCACCCCTCTATTGCCCCGTACGGACCCGTGACGACGGCCGACGGCTTTCTTCTGCTCGCCGTGGGAACCGACGCTCAGTACGCGCACCTCGTCTCGGCCCTGGGCGACGAAGCCCTCGCCGCGCACACGGAGTGGGTGAGCAACGACGCGCGCGTCGCGCAACTGGGCGATCTGCGCGCCGAACTGAATCGTGTCTTCTCCACGCGTCCCACCGCGGCGTGGCTGGACGCGATGGTGGTGGCCGAGGTTCCCCACGGACCGATCTACTCAGTGGCCGAAGCCTTCGCCCAGCCCCAGATTGCCAACGGTGACTTCGTGGGCCCTATGTCCACGCCCGCGGGTGAGACGGTTTCCATGCGAACGCCACTGGTCATCGATGGAGTGCGCCCGACGATTCGCCGCGGACCGCGCCGCCTGGGCGAGGACACGAACGAGTTCTGGCACTAAGGCCGCGCCGATGCGTCGGCACCCCCTGATTCGCGTGGCCCGATCTCGGCGGCCTCAGTGAGATGAGCCCGGGGTCGCACTCGTAGAGACGTCGGGGTGCGAGGTGATGCTCGGTCCGTCAAAGACGTCGCGACGGGCGAACTGGTCGACGGCGCGACGGGTGAGTCGCGTCCTTGGGCGGCGCGGGTGGCCGAGGGCCACGATCGCGGCGACCGCCCACGTACTTGGAATGTGGAAGAGCTCGCGCAACCGTGGCTCGTTGCGCGTACCCACCGTCGTGAGTACTCCCGCCAGGTCGCGCTCGCGTGCGGCGAGCAGGATCGACCACACGAAGGGGTAGACCGACGCGCCGCCGATGAAGTGGTAGCGGTCGAGATCGCGATCGGTCGCCGACAGGCTCGCGAGATCGATGGCGACGACCAACAGAGCGGGCACCGTGTCGAGGTTTTCGGCGAACCCCTGAGGGTCAGAACTGGCGATTGCCGCGTCGCGCAGGTCACGCGCCGCTTGCCGTTCGTCCGCACTCGCCAGGGGAGAGAACGCGACCTGGCCGGCCAGGCCGTGTGCGACGTAGTCGTGCCAGGCGTCGAGGTACGCGTCACGCAGTGCCCGGCGAGAGTCGACGTCGTCTACGACGATGACTCGCCAGCCCTGACGGTTGCCGCCGGAGGGGGCGAAGCGTGCGACGTCGAGGATGGCGGCGAGATCCTCGTGGGAGACTGGCTGGTCGCTGAACTCGCGCACCGCGCCCGTTGTGCGCAAAGCGTCAGTGAGGTCCATCGCCTCACCCTACGGCGAGTTACGCGTCTCGACGGACCAACATGACGACGCCGACGCCGAGTACGACCACAACGTACGTCACGAGGAGCGCGGCCGCGGTCCACGCGCCAAAGAAGTTTGCCGGGGGCGACGTGGACATCATGGCCCGACCCAGGGCCGACGGTAGAAACTTGGAAATGGCGCTCTGCCAGCTCTGGGGGAGTAGGAACGCCACTATCGGCAAGATGAGCAAGAGCGACGTAAAAGTCGAGATGCTCGCGGCGCTCTGGCGCAAGATCAGTCCGAGGGCGAATCCGAGCACGGCGAGGAGCGTCAGGTAGACGCCACCAAAGAGGACCGAGCGAAGAACAGCGCCGGTGGCGAGCGAGGCCGTGGGCACCACGCCGGAGAAGATTGACTGACCGAGCAGGAAGGTGGCGACGCACACGACTTCGGCGACGACGAGTAGCGACGCGACGAGAACGATGAGCTTGCCCAGCACCACGCGCGATCGCCGCGGTACGGCCGCCAGGGTGGTGCGAATGGAGCCCGAGGAGTACTCACTCGTGATGAACAACGTACCGATCACCCCCACGGCGAACTGGGCGAAGAGCGTGCCGCCGAGACTGGTCGACACCGGATCGAACGTCAGCTTCGCGATGGGGTCCATTTGATTCCAGTGGCCGCGAATGGCGGTCGTGATGAGCGCTCCGAGCCCGATCGTGAGAACGACGGTGACGAGCACGCCCATCAGCGTCGAGCGCACGCTGCGAAACTTGATCCACTCCGACTTCGTGACCGAGGCGAGGGTGACGCTCACGATGCCACGTGCGCCGATCCGTACTCGACCGAGTCCGCCGTGAGATCCATGAACACCTCTTCGAGTGACGCGCGTTGGGGCGTCAACTCGGACAGAGAGATGCCCTCGGCGAGCGCGACCCCGCCGATCTTCGTGCTGACCAGCTCGCTGACGTCCAGGCCCCGTTCGTTGACCGTGACGCGTCCACCGAGGTCGCGCAGGCGCTCAGCGAGGCGAGCGTTGTCGTTGCTCGCGACGAAGACGGTTCCCGCCGCGTGGCTCGTCAGGTCATCGACGGAGCCCTGGGCAATGAAACGTCCGCGACCGATGACAATGATCTGGTCCGCGGTGAGGGCCATTTCACTCATGAGGTGCGAACTGACGAACACGGTGCGCCCCTCACGGGCGAGCGTGGCGAAGAATTCGCGAATCCAGCGGATGCCCTCGGGGTCGAGTCCATTCACGGGCTCGTCGAAGAGGAGAACTCCGGGGTCGCCCAAGATGGCTCCGGCGATGCCGAGACGCTGACTCATGCCCAGAGAGAAGCCGCCCACTTTCTTGTCGGCGACGCTCGCGATGCCGGCGAACTCCAGGACCTCGTCGACGCGAGATGGCGCAATGCCGTTGGACGCGGCGAGCGCGCGAAGGTGGTTTCTCGCGCTGCGTCCGGGATGCACGGCCTTAGCGTCGAGGAGAGCGCCGACTTCTCGCAGTGGTGCGGGAAAATCGTGGTAGGAGCGGCCGTTAATCGTGGTCGCGCCCTTGGTGGGACGGTCTAGTCCGAGCATCACGCGCATCGTTGTGGACTTGCCCGAACCGTTGGGTCCGAGGAATCCCGTCACCACGCCAGGCGCGACGTCAAAACTGAGGTCATTGACCGCGACGGTGTCGCCATAGTTCTTCGTGAGGTGGTCGACGCGCAACATGGTCCTGAGGGCCACACTAGTGAGAGCGCGTGGCGCTCGAGCGCCAGGCTCCCTCAGGCGTGTTCGGTGACTGCGACTGACTCTCGACAGCGCGCGCAGGTGCCCGAGATCGCGACGTGGTGACGATCGAGCATGAAACCGTACGTCGTAACGAGCTCGCGACTCAGTGCGTCGAAGTGGGCGGCCGGAATCTCGACAGTCGCCTCGCATCGTTGACACACGAGGTGGCCGTGGACCGTTCCGGTGAGGTGGTAGACAGCCGCGGCGTGACCCAGGTGCGAGTGCACGACCACGCCGAGTTCCTCGAACTCATCGAGCAGTCGGTACACCGTCGACGTGCTCACCTCCGGCGAGAGGACCTGGACCGCGGTCGTCAGCTCGTCGGCCGTGCGGTGACCCGTGGTGGCGACGAGGACTTCGGCGAGGCGCCGCTTGGCCTCGGTGACGCGCCGGCCCGAACCACGAATGCTCGAGAGGATTTCGGCGAGCGGGTCGAGTGGCTCGGACACGGGTCCACACTAGGTCTCGCACGATCTGTGGACCGGGCCCGTACAGTCGAAGCGTGAAATCACCCATCGCCATGGTGTCGGCGTCCGAGGCGATTGCCGGGCGCCAAGATCCCCTCGTCGTGTCTCGCCGCCACCTCATATTTGACGTCCCCCTGACCGGCGAGCCGTCGGGCAGCGAGGTGGCCTACGTCGCCATGGGCTGCTTCTGGGGAGCCGAGAGGGTTTTCTATCGTCTCGAGGGGGTGCTGTGCACCGCGGTGGGCTACCAGGGCGGTTTCACGCAGAATCCCACGTACGAGGAGGTGTGCACGGGACTCACGGGCCACGCCGAAGTCGTCAAGGTCGTCTTCGATCCGGCGCGCATGAGTTACGAGGCGGTGCTGGCGCGCTTCTTTGAGAACCATGACCCCACGCAGGGTTATCGTCAGGGCGCCGACGTGGGCACGCAGTACCGCAGCGCGATCTATGTGCTCGACGCTGTCCAGGAACGCACGGCCCGTCACGTCGCGCGACTCTACGAAGAACGCCTGCGGGCGGCGGGCTTTGGCCCACTGACGACGGAGATCGCTCTGGCCGGAGAGTTCTTCCTCGCCGAGGAGTACCACCAGCAGTACCTGGAGGCGAACCCCCACGGCTACTGCGGACTCGGTGGGACGGGCCTGAGCTGTCCCGTCGGCGTGGCGGGGATCTAGCTCCCGAGTCGGGCCAACACGCTCTCCGCGTCGCGCACCATCGCGGTGACGATGTCGGCCGCGGGGACGAGTCCACTGATGGCGCCCACGGCTTGACCGGCGGGGTAGGCCTCGCGCGTCGGGTCAACGCCGGGCGTGGACTCGTCACCGCCGAGGTGGAACGTGCCGTCGCGCATCGAGACCGTCAGCTGCTCGGGGAAGGGAAGCAGGAGCGACGGGTTGGCGTCGTAGATGGCGGTGGTGTCGTTCTTAAGCACGCGCATGGTCTTGCCACTGAACGCGCGAGAGATCACCGTGCCGTCTTCGCGGCTCAGCAGGATTCCCTCCTTGAAGCCCGAGACCGCGCGGGCCTCGGGGGTGGCGATGAAGCGCGTTCCGACCCAGACACCGTCCGCACCCAGGGCGAGTGCGGCCGCGAGTCCGCGTCCGTCGAAGATGCCTCCGGCGGCGACGACGGGAATGGCCCCGTCGAGGGCGTCAACGATCATGGGCACGAGTGGGAGAGTGGCCACTTGACCGGTGTGGCCACCGGCTTCGGTGCCTTGGGCCACGACTACGTCACATCCCGCATCGAGGGCGCGGCGTGCGTGATCGACCTTGCCGCACATCGAGATCACCTTCACCCCGTGGGAGTGACACAGGTCGACGACGTTGCGCGGGACGCCGAGGCCGGCCACGAACGTCGTCGCACCGCCTTCGATGAGGAGTTCGACGTTCTTGACCAGTGTCTCGGGAAAGGCCGTCAGGAGGTCGACGCCAAAGGGCCGGTCCGTGAGAGAGCGCGTGGCCGCGATCTCGCTGGCGAGGTGCTCGCTCGTCATCGTTGAGGCGCCCAGGCACCCGTATCCCCCGGCGTTGGACACGGCGGCGACGAGTTGGTGGTAGGCAACTCCACCCATGCCGGCGAGCATCACCGGGTGCTCGATGCCGAGTAGTTCGGTCAATCTCGTCTTCACGAATCCCCCTCTGGTTGGTGGCGTGTCGCCGTTCGTAAGAGTACGACGCCGACCAGCGCCGCGAGAATTGAGGCTACGACGAGGCCAACGTCGAACGCGCCGTAGGTCGCGCTTTGAGGGTCATAGAGGCGTCCGGCGAAGAGCAGGGGAACCGTGACGCCAATCGCGCACAAGACGCCCGCAGCGGTGAGGGATATCCCCGAGATACCCGGGGCTAGGCGCGCTCCCAGTCGTCGCGCGGTCGCGACACCCACGCTGATGCCCACGGCTTTGCCGAGGAGTCGGGCGAGAATGACCGCCACGATGATCGTCAGGGGCGTCGCGCTCGCCAGATTCGACCACGAGACGCCGCAGTACGCGAGTGCGAAGAGCGGCAGCACGACGGCAACCGACAGGCGCGTCATGGCGCGCTCGAGGCGAAGGGAGCGATGAGCGTCGAAGGGAACGATCACGCCGGCGATGACCCCGGCCAGTGGCGGTTCCACGCCCGCGCGCGCGAGTGCCCACCACACGAGCGCCACCACACACAGTCGCCAGGGCGTTGAATGGTGCCAGCGAGAAATTGTGATGATGGCCCCCACGAGGGCGCCGCTGAGGGCGAGCCAGCCGAAGTTAACCCGGGTCGCACCCGTCGCGGCCAAGACCACGATGCTGGCGACGTCGTCGGTAATCGCCAGCGTGAGCAAGAACGTTCGTAGCGATGCGGGTACGCGAGATCCGGCCACGGCGAGGACCGCCAAGGTGAAGGCGATATCGGTGGCCATGGGGATTCCCCAGCCGTGCACCAGAGTTGGCGTCCGGGTGATCAGGCCGGCCGCAACGACGATCAGCGCCGGACCGGCCATGCCAGTGAAGGCGCCGAGGACGGGTGCCAGAGAGTGACGGAGATTGCGCAGTGAACCGTGGTGGCGTTCGCGAGCGAGTTCGAGTCCCACGGCGAAGAAGAACAAGGTCATGAGCCCGGTGCCGACGAAATCTCGCCATGACGCGATCCCGAGAACCCCGCGCGACATGGGCCAGGCCGCCATCGCTCGCTGATACGAAGAGGTGGAAAAGCTGGACCAGGCGAGGCCGCCCAGCGCTCCGACGCCAATGGTCACGGATGCGGCGTAGTCGTGATCGGTGGCGCGCCCGACTAGCAACGAAAGTCGGCGGAACATGTTCCGACACTAGTTTTGCCGCGGGTGAATCGCGGGGCTCGCCGGTAAACTCCGAGCACACTGGCGGCTAATGGACGGCGACGGGGAGATCCTGCGTGACTGAAGTGGAAAAGGCGGCGCTGCCTAAGCGCGAGTTGTACCTCGTCTTTGGAGCGTTGATGCTGGGGCTGTTGCTCGCGGCTCTGGATGGCACCATTGTCGCGACGGCACTGCCGACCATCGTGGGCGACCTCAAGGGCGCGAATCACCTGAGCTGGGTGGTCGTGGCCTACCTCCTCGCCTCAACCGTCAGCACTCCATTGTGGGGAAAGCTCGGGGATCTTCACGGGCGCAAGATCTACTTTCAGATGGCGATCGCGCTCTTTCTCGTCGGCTCAATGCTGTGCGGACTCGCGAACTCCATGCTGATGTTGATCATCTTTCGCGCCATTCAGGGACTCGGCAGCGGCGGACTCATGGTGGGTAGTCAGGCGGTCATTGCCGACATCGTGCCGCCGCGCGAGAGGGGCCGCTACGCGGGATTCTTCGGGGCGGTCTTCGGCGCGGCGACCGTCATTGGCCCGCTGCTGGGAGGCTTCATCGTGGAGTACTTCTCGTGGCGCTGGATCTTCTTTGTGAATGTGCCGCTGGGACTCGTGGCGCTCGTGGTGACTGCCGCGGTGTTGCCCAGCGCCGGTGAGCGACGTAGCCACGTCATTGACTACCTCGGCGTGGTAACTCTCACGATCGCGGCCTCGGCACTGATTCTCTTCACCTCACTGGGCGGTTCGTCGTTCGCGTGGCTCTCGGGTCCCTCCATGATTTTGTTGGCGGTGGGCGTCGTCATGGCCGTGCTCTTCGTGGTGGTCGAACGCCGATCTCCGGAACCGATTCTCGCGCCACACCTCTTTTCCAACCGAGTCTTCTCGTCGGGTTCGGCCATTGGATTCGTGGTGGGCTTCGCGATGTTCGGCGCCATGACCTTCCTACCTCTGTTCTTCCAGGACGTGCGAGGGGCCTCACCGACGAACTCTGGTCTACGCCTCATTCCCATGATGGTGGGACTCTTCGTGGCCTCGATCGTCACGGGACAACTCGTCTCCAAGGGTCGGCGTTACCGACCGTTTCCCATTGCCGGGACGGCGATCATGACTGTCGGCCTCGCGCTGCTCTCGACGATTGGCGTCACGACGTCGAATGTCACGATGGCTCTGTACATGATGATTCTCGGTGTGGGGCTCGGCCTGGTCATGCAGATCCTCGTCACCGCAGTTCAGAACGCGGTCGATTCATCCGATATCGGCGCGGCCACCGCCGGCGCGAACTTCTTTCGCTCCATCGGGGGATCCTTCGGCACGGCGGTCTTCGGGGCGGTGTTCGCCAACGAATTGCCTCACCAGTTGGCCACCGCGTTCAAGGGCCACGCGAGCGCCGCGTCTCACCTCTCACCGTCATCTTGGACGCCCGCCGTCCTTCGTCACTTACCCCCCGCGGTGTGGCCGAAGGTCCTTCACGCGATCGCCGCCACGATCCAGAGCATCTACCGTTGGGCCACGCCGGTGGGCGCCATCGCGGTCTTGTTGTCCTTGACGCTGCCGGAAGTGAAACTGCGCACGAGCCTGCACCACGTCAGCGAGGAAATCCCGCTGTCAAACGTCGATCCGCTCGCCTGATCGGGGCGAGTTGACGCCTCCCCCGGGGGGATGAAACGGTACGATGAACCTGGGAGCCGAAAGGAGAGCGATGCCACTGTCAGATCATGAACAGCGCATTCTGGCGCAGTTGGAAGAGTCGCTCTCCAAGCAGGACCCGCACTTCGCCAAGAGCGTGCGAACGACGAACGTGTACACCCACGGGGGTCGGCGAGTTCGCTGGGGCGTCGCGGGCTTCGTCGCAGGTCTCGTGCTGCTCGTGTTGACCTTCTCGCACTGGATTGCCTTGGGCCTGGTTGGCGTGGCGTTGATGTTCGTCTCGGCGATAGTGGTTGAGCGCAATGCGCGCCTCTTGGGTCGCGCGTCGTGGCAGGACTTCACTCGCACTCCTCATGGCGATGATGCCCGCGTGAACCATCCCTCTCGGGCTGGATCTCTTCGCGACTGGTTGTCGCGTCAGCGTCGCAAGAGCGAATGACGCGTCCCGGAGCGGCCGAGTCGGCCGCTCCGTGTTTGGCCCTAGACGTGGGAGCCACCAAGGTCGACGCTGCGATGGTCAGCGTGGACGGGTCCATCGAACGTCGCGTGCGCCTTCTGGTCGCTGACGCCGGCGACAACCTCTTCGGAGCAATTTGCGCGATGCTGCGCCCGCTGATGAGTGATGCGTCGCCGGAAGTGGTGGGCGTGGGCTGCGCGGGGCCAATGAATGTGGAGCGCGATACCGTCTCGCCCCTCAATATCGCCCAGTGGCGTGACTTCCCGTTGCGCGCGAGGCTGGCCGACGAGCTGGCGGTGCCCGTGCACGTTGATGGCGACGCGCGGGCTCTCGCCCTCGCCGAAGGTCAATTCGGCGCCGCGCGCTCTCTCACGTCGTACCTCTCGATGGTGGTCTCCACGGGCATCGGCGGCGGACTAGTTCTCAACGGCCGCCTCGTCGATGGGGACTCGCGAAACGCCGGTCACGTCGGACACCTCCACGTCGTCGACGGGGGCCGCGCGTGTGCCTGCGGCTCGACAGGGTGTCTGGAGGCTGAGGCCTCGGGCGCGGCCATCGAGGCTTTCACCGGACGTCCCGCGCGTGAGGCCGACGAGCCCACGAGACGACGCAGCGCGACGCTGGTTGGTCGGGCGGTGGGCTCCTTAAGTGCCGTGTTGGACTTCACTCACTGCTTCGTTGCCGGTTCGGTCGCGCGGGGATTTGGTGACGCCTTCTTTGACATCGCCACGACCTCGGCTCGAGAGGTGGCGCGATTCTCGTACTGTGCGCACGTCCAAGTACAACCCTCCGCGCTGGGTGACGACGGACCGCTCCTGGGGGCGGCGCTCGTGGGATGGCGAGGCACGCCGTGAGAACCGGGGCGCGCGGACTGGTGCGCCACACGCTGGCGCATCCGAGTGACGGTCTCGCGCTCGCGCGCGCGGGCTGGCGCCTGCGTCGGCGCCACTGGTGGCGTTTGGCGCCCTTCGTCCCGATCCCCGATCCTCGCTACTGGCACTTTCGCCTCGCGACGGCTCTCGGTGACGAGCGGCGCACGCTGAGTGCGCGAGAGGCCGTGGCCGCCGCTCGGTGGGCGTTGACTCAGAAGTCGGGGGGGTAGGTTTCTTCCATGGGGCGTGTTCTCCTGCTCAACGCCACGTTCGAACCTCTCCAATTGGTCAGCGAGCGCCGCGCGGTGGTCTTGATGTTGGCGGGGCGGGCCGAGGCCGTGGCGACGCCCGAGGAACCAGCGGTGTGTCGCTCGGCGAGCGTGGTCGTGGAGATTCCCGCCATCGTGCGCCTGCACGACATGGTCAAGCTGCCCACCAAAGTCCGTACGCCGCCGCTGACCCGACGTAGCCTCCTGTTGAGAGACAGCTATCGATGCGCGTACTGCCTTGAAGACGCGGACACCATTGATCACATTGTGCCTCGCAGTCGCGGTGGTCGACACGAGTGGACCAACGTTGTCGCGGCGTGTCGACGTCACAACATGCAAAAAGGTGATCGCCTACTCGAGGAGTTGGGTTGGCGATTGCACTTTGAACCACAAGTGCCCGATGGGCCGTGGTGGCGTTGGCGCCACGTCGCTAATCCGGACCCGCTGTGGATGCCGTTCCTGCCTCGCGCCTCGTGAGCGTGCGCGATCTCTACGACTACGACGAGATTCGGGCTCTGCCCGACGCCACGGTCATCGTCGTACAACCCCTCGCGGCGGCGCTCGTGTTGGGTTCTAGCCAGAGCGAGGATGTGCTTGATCCCTCTGACTGCGAGGTGACGAGGGTGCGCCGGCGCCGCGGCGGGGGAGGGATCGTCCTCGTCGCTCCGGACGATCTGTGGGTTGACTGGTGGATCCCGGTTGGCGATACTCGCTGGCGTGCCGACAGTCGCGAGTCATCGCAACTCGTCGGTGAGTGGTGGCGCGACGCCCTCAGCGCGCGACTCGGCGGCGAACTCGAGATTCATCAAGGGGGGCTCGAGGGTGTCGTGGCGCACCGCGTGGTGTGCTTCGCGGGTCGCGGCCCCGGTGAGGTGTTCTGGAGTGGCCTGAAGGTGGTGGGCGTCACACAGTGGCGCGTGCGCGAGGGCGTGTTCCTCTCGAGCATCGTTCCCTCACGTGCGGCCCGCTCGATTCTGGACTGCCTTGTCGCCCCCCCGGAGGATCTCGCGTCGTCGCTCGCGCACCACACCACCGCGAGTCTCGGCCTTGACGCCACGGACGTGTCGCGCGTCCTCGCGGCGTCGGGCCACTGGGCGACGAGCTCGATTCAGCCCGCGCTGTAACCACCCGCCGAGAGCGTCCGTAGACCTGATCGCCACGTCCCGTGGCCCCCCGCGCCCGTTGGGCCCACGTTGTGGGAGAAACGGGTGGATTTTGGTGGAAAGTGGTGTATTGTGTCACGAAGTGGGGGACAAGGGAGCCCTCCGGGAGGCTCAGATGATCGGTTTCGTTGGTCAGTTCCAGCACTCGCTGGATGCCAAGGGACGACTCATCCTGCCCGCTCGTTTTCGTGCGGAGTTCGAACGGGGCGGCCACGTGAGCCCCAATAGTGAGGGGTGCGTCGCCCTGTGGACGCCGGGCGAGTTCGCGCGTCAGAGCGAAGAGCGCCTCACCCAGGCGCGAAGTGGGGGATCGAACGAACGTCAGCAAGCCCGGTACTGGGCGGCGAACTCCTCGGACGTTGAATTCGACAAGCAGGGCCGGTTCGCCCTGCCCACGTCCATACGTGACTACGCCCAACTTGACGGCGAGGTCCTCATCGTGGGTGCCCTCGACCACGTGGAGCTGTGGGCTCCCTCCGTGTTCGACCGCATGGTCAATCCTGCGGAGCACTCGTTCCGACAGGGCAGTGACGAGTGAGGGGGGCATGCAAAAACCAGTCGAGGACCACGTGCAGTCGGTCAATCGTGAGTGCGGAGAATGCCAACTCCTCCGCCCGTGTTCGCGCGCTTTTGATTGATCGGCTGCAGATGGCCCCTGACACCTACCACGTTCCCGTGCTCGCCGATCGCGTCGTCGAGCTCTTTCACGACCTCGGTCCCGGCATTGTCGTCGACGCGACGCTGGGCGGAGGCGGCCACGCCGCGGCCATACTGAGCGCGAATGGTCGCGTGCGTCTGGTGGGCATCGACCGCGACCCCGCAGCCCGCGCGGCTGCCGCCGAGCGACTCGCCCCCTTGGGGGATCGCGTGACGATCGTCGACGCGGCCTTCGGAGACCTTGCGCGGGTGCTCGCCGAGAGTGCTGACTTCGTTCACGGCGAGCCGATCATCGGGGTGTTGATGGATCTGGGCGTGTCGTCGCATCAGCTCGACGAGGGCGGCCGAGGATTTTCGTTTCGAGCCGACGCACCTCTCGACATGCGCATGGACACCACTCGCGGCCAGACGGCCGCGCAGTACTTGACCCACGTTGACGAACACGAATTGGTCCGCCTCCTTCGCGAGAACGGCGAAGACCGATTCGCCCGCGCGATCGCCCGCGCGCTCCTCGAAGATCAGCCCACGACAACCTTCGAGCTGAACGCTGCCGTCGAGCGCGCGGTGCCGGCCGCCGCGCGGCGCCGCGGTCACGTGGCCACGAGGGTCTACCAGGCGCTGCGAATCGCGGTCAACGAAGAGCAGCGTCAACTCGAAGAGGGACTGGCCGCGGCCCTCGACGTGCTCGCGGTGGGTGGCGTCCTCGCGGTGATCTCCTACCACTCCGGCGAGGATCGCCTCGTCAAGTCCATGCTCCACGACGCGGTCACGGGTGGGTGCCACTGCCCACCGGAGTTGGGTTGTGTCTGTGGTGCGGTGCATCGCTACCGTGTCGCTAAGGCGAGCGCTCTCTTGGCCAGCGCCGAGGAGATCGAAGTGAATCCTCGAGCTCGCTCGGCGCGGTTGCGTGTGGCCTATCGGGTGCTCGCGTGAGCGTCATTACTCTGCCCGGGCGCGTTAGTGCTCCGCGACGTCCCCTCGCGCCGCCGCCGCGTCCTCCGGCCCACCGCGCGGGAGCCCCGCGACGCAATGCGGTGCGCTCACTTTGGCGCGGCGCCACCGCGGTTCGCAAGTCCGGGGTCATTGTCTTCGTCGCGCTCGCCCTGTCCCTCGCGGGGTCAATGGTGGTGGCCAATCGCCAGGTGCAGCTGCACAATCTTCAGAGCCAATTGCTGCAGGTTCAGTCGAATTATGCGTTGCAGGTGGGGACCATCACCAACGAGGCGGCGCCGAGTCAGATAGCGGCTAGGGCTGGTTCGTTGCGCCTCGTCGATCCCGTCACCATTATCCAGGTACCCTCCACGTCGCTTGATGCGCCCTTGCCGCTGCCGAAGTTCTCGGGTTACGCGCCGGTCACATCAAGGACGCTTCGGTGAGCACCCACCTCACCACCTCCCACGCGCGTACGACCTCAACGAGGCGCCAGCCCACGTCGGTGGTGCGACGCGTGAAGCTTGTACGTGGTGTCGCCCTCGCGGCGTTCCTCGCCCTCGCGGGAGATCTCTTCTTCGTCCAAGTGCGCGCTCACGCTCACTGGGCCGCGCTTTCGGTGGCCCAGGTACGTGAAGACCTCACCACGACCGCGCTGCGCGCGGGAATCTTCGACCGCTACGGCCAAATCCTCGCGGTGTCACGGCCCACCTCGCTCGTGATTGCCGACGATATGCAGATCGCCCACCCTGTGACCGAGGCTCAAGCCATGGCGCCCATCGTCCACGTGCCCGTGGCGAAGTTGATCAAGCTTCTCTCTCAAAAGAACAACGGCTACGTCATCGTCAACAACGCCCTTGATCTCACGGCGGGCCGACAACTGTCGTCGATGGCCTTTCCGGGCATCGTCGTGCAGAACTCCTCGGTGCGCACGTACCCCAATGGCCCGGTGGCCACGTCACTGATCGGGGGAACGAATGCTGCGGGCGCCGGATCGGCGGGCCTGGAGTACGAGTTCCAGTCGACCCTCGCGGGACAGAGCGGTATCACGCGTGCGTTTGTGTCCGCGAGCGGAGTGAATCTGCCGAGCTCCGCGACGACCGTGATCCGTGCCGCAAAACCGGGCGTGGGCCTCGAACTCACACTCGACTCGTCGCTGCAGTTTGTCACTGAACGGGCCCTCGCTCGCCAACTCAGCGCCACGGACGCCGTGACCGGCCAAGCCGTCGTCATGGACGTGAAGACCGGCGAGATTCTCGCGGACGCGTCACTCGTCAACACGAAGGCCAAGGCGGGCGTGCTCGGTCCCGTTCCCGCCTGGGGTCAAAGCATCGGCGTGGCGGGCGTGCAGCAGACGATCAACAACCTCCCCTTCACTCAGGCCTACGAGCCGGGGTCGGTGTTCAAGGTGGTGACCTTCTCGGCGGCTCTCCAAGACGGTGTCGTGACTCCCAACACCGTCATCACGGTGCCCAACGGGGCCATGGTGGGCGGGCGCTACTTCCACGATGCGGAGAACCACGGCCTCGAACACCTCACGGTCACTCAGGTACTGGCTCAGTCATCGAACATCGGGACGTACCTCATCGGGCGGCGCGTCGGCGAGTCCGGACTGCTCGCTCAGGTCGAGCGGCTCGGCTTCGGTTCGGTGACGCCGGTGAATTATCCGGGGGAGACGGCGGGCCTGCTCGTCACCGCCGCCAACTGGTACGGCAGTGACGCGGCCGCCTTGCCCATTGGCCAGGTCGATGCGGTGCCCGCCATTCAAGTACTCGACGCCTACAACACGATCGCCAACGGTGGCGTCTACGTCGCGCCCAAGATCGTTCGCGGCTACGTCTACGCAAACGGCTCGCTTCGGGCCACCGCCGACAGCGCCACGCACGTCGTGCTGTCGACCACTGTGGACGAGACAATGAAGCACCTGCTCGAGCAGGTGGTTCTCGAGGGGACGGGCACCAACGCCATCATTCCTGGCTACGCGGTCGCGGGCAAGACGGGAACGGCGTCGATTCCCTTCCCGGGCAAGGACAAGCTCCTCACGGGTGCCTACAACGCGACGTTCGTCGGATTCGCGCCCGCAGAGGCGCCGGTACTGTCGATGATCGTGGTGCTGGAACGACCGTTGACGACGATCTTCGGCGGCTCAGCCTCCGCTCCGGTGTTCCAGCAGGTGATGAGCTACGCACTGCATCACTACGACATTCCCTCGAACGGCACCATTGTTCGCCCCCTCACGGGCGCGAACTTTGGATCGGACGTGACCTGATGCACCTCGGCGACATCTTGGACGACCAGCCCTTGGACGTGTCGACCGGTCACGTGGAGATCACCAGCGTGGAGATTGACTCGCGCCAGTGCCGGGCGGGCTCTCTCTTCTTCGCCCTCGCCGGACAGGCGGACCACCGCGCCGCCCACGTCGAGGAGGCCGTCGCGCGGGGGGCGGTCGCCGTGGTGTCTACCGTGACCGCGAACGTGTCGGTGCCAGTGATCGTCGTGCCGGCGAGCCAGATTCGTGCCCTCCTCGCGGAGGCGAGCGCGGCCATCGTGGGCCATCCCGAGGTGGGAGTTGACCTCGTCGGAGTGACGGGCACGAACGGCAAGACCACAGTCACGACGCTCGTTGCGGAATTGGCGCGCCTCTCGGGGTGGAACGGGGCGAACGTGGGGACCCTTACCAACGAACGAACGACACCGGCGCCCCCGGAGTTGATGCGCACCCTGGCCGGTTTGCGCTCGGGCTTTGACGAGGGTCGGCCGCGTTCGGTGATCGCCCTGGAGGTGTCCAGCCACGCGCTCGACCAGGGGCGGGTAGACGGCCTGCGTTTCTCCGTGGCCGGATTTACCAATCTCAGTCACGACCATCTCGACTACCACGAAACGATGGAGAGGTACTTTGAAGCGAAGGCGCGCCTCTTCAGCGCCGAGCACGCGCAACGTGCGGTGATTTGGGTTGATGATCCCTACGGCGAGCGACTCGCGGACTCGCTCAGTTTGCCGGTGGCTCGGGTGTCTCGTGGGGACGCCCGCGACGTGGTGACGACACTCTCGGGCACGAACTTCACCTGGCGCGGTCTGCCCGTGGCGACGCCGTTGGTCGGCGGGTACAACGTCGACAATGCTCTGGTCGCGATGGCGATCGTCTCGGCGCTCGGTGTCCACGACGCCGTCATCGCGGCCGCGATGGAGACGGTGCACCCCGTCGCGGGACGCCTCGAGGTGATCGCGGGAGGCGGACGGACCGTGGTGGTGGACTACGCGCACACGCCCGAGGGGCTGCGGCGACTTCTTCGCGACGTGCGCGATCTCGCGCCGAGCGCGAGGGTGACCACGGTCTTTGGCTGCGGGGGGGAGCGCGATCGCGCCAAGCGGCCAGCGATGGGTCGCGTCGCCTCAGAACTCTCCGATTTCACCATCGTGACCTCGGATAACCCTCGCGGCGAGTCGCCGGATGCCATCATGGATGCCATCATGTCGGGAGTGCTTGAGGGGTCGTCCGTGGGGCGAGTAATTGATCGGCGCGCGGCCATTGGTGAAGCCCTGGCGCGCGCGCGCGCCGGAGACGTCGTGGTCATCGCCGGTAAAGGGCACGAGACCTATCAGATCATTGGAGATGAGAGCCTGCCCTTTGATGACCGGGTGATCGCGCGAGAGCTCTTGGAGTTGACCCCGTGTTGAGTCTCATGGAGTCAGGGGGCGTCGCGTTCTTGTGCTCGTTGCTCGCGACGCCGCTGTGGATTCGTTTCCTGCGCAGTCGCTCGATAGGTCAGCGCATTCGAGAGGACGTGCCGGCGACCCACCAGGCCAAGGCCGGCACGCCGACGATGGGTGGAGTCATCATCGTCGCAGCGGCGGTCGTGGGATATCTCATGGGCCACGTCGCGACGTACGTCAGCTTCACGAGGGCGGGTGTGCTCGCCATGGCGGTCACAATCGCTTCGGGTCTCTTGGGATTCGTCGACGACTACATCGGTATTCGTAACGAACGAAACCTCGGTCTCAACAAGCGGGGCAAGCTCGCCGGCCAACTCCTCATCGCCGGGGCGTTCGCCCTACTGGCGATCTACTGGGTGCGCACGTCGACGAACCTGTCCTTCACGCGCCTGTCGCTCCCGGGGTGGAATCTCACCGTGTCGGGGTGGCTACTGCTCGCCGTCGTGGTGATCGTGGCCACGTCGAATGCGGTCAACTTGACCGACGGACTCGACGGCCTGGCGGCCGGTTCGGCGACCTTTGACTTCGGCGTTCTGTCGATCATCGGCTACTGGCAGTTCCGTCACTTTCACTACTACCACCTGCACAGCGCCTTAGACCTGGGCCTCGTGGCGGTCGCCCTCGTCGGCGGGTGTTTGGGCTTTCTCTGGTGGAACGCGCCGCCGGCGCGCATCATGATGGGCGACACGGGGTCCCTCGCGGTGGGTACGGGCCTCGGGGCGCTCTGCCTGCTGATGAACCTCGATTTACTCCTCGTCGTACTCGGAGGACTCTTTGTTGCCGAGACCGCGTCGGTGATTCTCCAGGTCGTGAGCTACCGCGTCTGGGGACGACGCATTTTTCGTTTGACACCCTTTCACCACCACTTCGAGATGAAGGGCTGGCCCGAAACGACGGTCATCATCCGCTTCTGGATCCTCGCGGGTCTGCTGGCCGCACTCGCACTGGGCATCTTCTACGGCGACTTCCTCAAGATCGCGAAGGTCGTCTGATGGCGCGCACGAGCACCCGCGCCCGTCTCGTAAGGGCGCCGCGCGAGCGGGTGACCCGCGAGTCGGCCCCCGCACCCGCAGCCCGCACCGCCTGGCTCTTCCATCCTCTGCCGCGCGGTGACGCGAATGGCCGCATGGTTCTCGTGGTGACGACTCTCCTCCTCACGTACGGCACCATCGCGCTCGCCTCGGCGAGCGAGGGTCAGTCGAGCGCCAACGGCGCGAGTTCCTTCGCGCTGCTCATTCGTGACGGCGCCTACCTGGTCTTTGGCCTCGTGGCGCTCTATCTCATGGCGCGAATTCGACTGGATCTGCTCGTGCGCTACGCGCGCCAGCTGACGTACGCGGGAATCGGACTACTTGTCGCGGTCGAGGCGGTCGGCGTGTCGGCCAACGGCGGCAAGCGCTGGCTCAACCTCAAGTTGATCAACCTCCAACCCTCGGAGCTCTTCAAACTCCTCACCGTGCTCTACGTCGCGTGGCTCGTGCAGCGTCACCACAACGAACTCGGTCGCGCCCGTCAGCTGTTCTTTGGCACCGTGCCGGTGACCCTGGGCGCGGGTCTCATCATCCTCGAGCCCGATATCGGCACGTCCTCGGTCGTGCTCGCCATTGCCTTTGTCATGCTGGCGATCGCGGGCCTCTCGCGTAAACTCCTCGCTCGCATCGCTGGTGGTGGTCTTATCGTCTTCGCCCTCTACATGAAGGCCAAGCCGTACGCGGCCGCGCGCTTCTTCTCCTTCCTTCACCCCACGCACGATCCCCTCGGCGGGGGATACCAACTCATACAGTCCAAGATCGGACTCGGCACCGGGGGGCTCACCGGACTGGGTCTGGGCCACAGTCGCGAGAAGTGGGGACTGCTACCCAACCCTCACACGGACTTCATCTTTACGATCGTGGGCGAGGAGTTGGGCTACATCGGGGCCCTCGTCGTGTTGGGACTATTCGTGTGGTTCTTGTTCGCGGGTCTTCGCGTGGCGGGTCAGTGCACGAATCCCGTCTATCAGTTGCTCGCGGTGGGCATCACCACGTGGATCACCCTCGAGGCGATCATCAACATCTTCTCGGTGGTCGGCTGGTGGGCGGTGACCGGCATCCCTCTGCCGTTCTTCTCCTACGGAGGCACCGCTCTCATTACGGAGTTGGCAGCGGTGGGACTGCTCTACAACGTTGCGCACGACCGCAGCCGCGCCGGTGACGTCACCATTCGCGAACAGACCGTGGCCCACCGTGACGTCCGCGGCGCTGAGTCGTCGCCGGGCCGTGATCGCTACGGGCATCCGCGAGGTCGCTGATGACGCGCGTCGTCCTCGCCGGGGGCGGCACCGGTGGCCACATCTTCCCCATGACGGCCGTCGCGCGGGCCCTGATCGATAGCGGCGTGGCGGCGTCCTCGCTGATCTACGTGGGCAGTCGACGTGGTCAGGAGCGATCCCTCCTGGGCGCGGGCGAGGTCGAGCTCGTCACCCTGCCCGGTCGTGGGTTGCGCCGCTCGTTCGTCCCAGGCGCCCTCCTCCAGAACGCGCGGGCGCTGGTGGGTCTGGGGGCCGCCACGTTGCGCGCGCTGTGGCTCTTCGCGGCGTGGCGCCCGAGCGTCGTGGTGTCCTTCGGGGGGTACGCGGCCCTGCCGGCGGGTCTCTCGGCGGTGCTGTGGCGCCGACCCCTCGTCGTGGTGGACCTCGACGCGACGCCGGGGGCCACCCAGCGAGTCCTCACGCGTTTCGCCGCGGTGCGCTGCGTGCCGGCGGGACCCACGACTCCTCGAGACGTCGAGACCGGCGTGCCCCTGAGGCCCGAAATCCTCGCGCTCTCACGCGACGACGAGTCGCGTCGCCGCGCCCGCGCGCGATTCGCGCCGCCCATCGACGAGGACCGGGTGGTCGTGGTGGTCATGACCGGTTCACTCGGTGCGCGGTCGGTCAACGACGCCGTCAGCGCGCTGGCGGCGACCTGGCGGGATCGACGTGACGTCACCATCGTGCACGTGACGGGTCGTCGCGACGCAGCCCGGGTGCGTGCGGCGGCTGTTCCGCTTGAGGGCCTGGACTATCGCATCATTGACTTCGCCGAGATGGCCCCCCTCTGGGCGGTCGCCGACATCGCGCTGTGCCGCGCGGGCGCGACGACGGTGGCCGAACTGGCCGCGGTCGGCGTCGCCGCGATCCTCGTGCCACTGCCCGGCGCCCCCGGCGACCACCAGGGATCCAATGCTCGACGTCTCGAGGAGGTGGGCGGCGCGCTCATCCTCGAGGACGCCGACGTGAACGCCGAGAGCGTTGCCGCGGCACTGGGGGCGCTGATGGCCAGTCGCCGTTTCGAGGCAATGGGAGAGAGCGCGCGGCGACTGGCCAGGCCCCGGGCCGCCGCGGCCATTGCCGACGTTGTCCGCGAGGTTGGTGGACTCGCGTGAGCGTGTTTCGTGAGGGCACTCGAGTGCACGTCGTGGGAGTGGGCGGTGCCGGCATGAGCGGACTCGCCCGCCTCCTTCACGAACGCGGGTGTGTGGTGAGCGGCTCAGACGCTCACGACTCGCCCGTGCTGGGGGCCCTCGCCGCCTCCGGGATCCACGTGCGAGTCGGTCACGCGGGTGGTCGTGACGAGTACGACGTGATCACGTGGTCCCCGGCGATCGCCAGTGACAACGTCGAGTTGGTGGAGGCGGCCGCGCGCGGGGCGACCCTCGTCTCGCGCGCCGAGGCCCTCGCGGACCTGGTCGACCAGCAAGCGACCATTGGCCTCACCGGCACGCACGGTAAGACGACCGCCACCTCGATGATGTCGCACGTCCTTGCCGCAGCGGGTCGCGACCCCTCGCGTCTGGTGGGTGCCGACGTCACCGGACTCGGCGCTAACGGTCACTGGGGGCCCGACGGCCTCGTGCTCGAGGTCGACGAGAGCTACGGGACTTTCGAGCGGCTCGCTCCCGTCGCGCTGGGCCTGCTCAACGTCGAAGCGGACCACCTCGACCACTACGGCACCGCGGATCACCTCGAGTCGGCCTTCGCCCGACTCCTCGAGCGCACCACGGGACCCGTGGTGGCGTGGGATGAGCGAGGCACCCGACGCGTGGGCGCCCTCGTAGCCCGCGACGTCGTGTGGGTGGGAACTGACGAGCAGGACTGGCGCGTGCGCGACGTCGCTCTGTCGCGTCAGAAGTCCTCGTTCACGCTCGAGGGACCCGAGCGCCTCACGATCCACCTCGCCGTGACCGGGGCTCACAACGTGGCCGACGCCGCGGTGGTCGCCGTCTTGGCTCACGAGAGCGGGATCGCGTCGACGGCCATCGTCGAGGGTCTCGCGCGGTTCGTGGGGGCGCCGCGACGCTTTGAGTACCGCGGGCGCTGGCGTGACGCCGACGTCTACGAGGACTACGCGCACCTGCCCGGGGAAGTGCGCGCCGCCCTCGCGGGCGCGCGGGCGGCGGGCTACGCCGACGTGACCGTGGTCTTTCAGCCCCATCGCTACAGCCGCACCGAGCGTTTGGCCGACGCCTTCGCGGACTCTTTCGTGGACGCGTCGCGCGTGATCGTCACCGACGTTTACGCCGCCAGCGAAGAGAACCCGGGTGGCGTGAGCGGTCGCCTGGTCCTCGAGGCGATCACTCGTGCGCACCCCGACGCACACTGTACGTACGTGGCCGACCTCAGTGACGTGGTGGACGCCCTCGGGGCACTAGACGCGTCGGGTGACGCGCTCGTGCTCGTGGGCGCGGGCGACGTGGGCTCGCTGGCGAGCACCCTGGTGGCCCCGTGAGCCTCGCGGACCTCGTTCGCGTCGGCGCCGCGCGCGTCGCCGAGCACGCGCCGATCGGCCCACTGACGACGTATCGCGTCGGGGGAGCGGCGCGGGTACTCGTCACCCTCGACACGCCCGAGGACCTGGCCGAGCTGGCGCCACTGTGGCAAGACTGTGGCCTGCCGCTTCTCATGGTGGGAAACGGCTCGAACCTCTTGGTCGCCGACGGCGAGCACGACGTGGTGGCGGTGCGCTTGGGCGTGGGATTTTCCCAGCTGTCCTGGCGAGACGAGGCGCACGAGGTTCTCGTCACCGCCGGCGCGGCGCTCGATCTGCCGGTGGCGGCGAGGCGTCTCGCGAGCGCGGGTGTCGTCGGATTCGAGTGGGCGGTGGGGGTGCCGGGAACCTTCGGGGGCGCCGTCGCCATGAACGCGGGGGGCCACGGCTCGGACATGGCGGCGTCGGTGTCGTCCGTGCGCCTGTGGCGAAACGGCCTGACGAGCCTCGACGCGCGGGACCTGCGCTTTGGCTATCGCGAGAGCGCCCTCGTCGCGGGCGACGTCGTCGTGGAGGTGACCTGTCGCCTGCGACACGGCGACGCCGGGGCCGCCACCGCCAAGATTCGAGAGATCGTCGCGTGGCGCCGGGCGAACCAGCCGGGTGGGGCCAACGCCGGCAGCGTCTTTCGCAACCCGCCGGGCGACTCCGCCGGTCGACTCATCGACGCGGTGGGCGCCAAGGGCCTGCGCCACGGCAGCGCGAGGGTCAGTGAGAAGCACGCGAACTTCATCCAGGTGGACGAGGGCGGGCGAGCCAGCGACGTGTACGCGCTCACGCGCGAGGTGTCCGAGCGGGTCTTGGCGGCCACCGGCGTCGCGTTGGCTCTCGAGCATCGGCTGGTGGGATTCGAGGTGGCTCGGTGAGTCGGCGTCCTCCCGTGGCGTCCTCGGGCTCGTCGCGTCGTGATGGGGCGCGCGCGACGACCACTCGCGGGCCGAAGAAGGTTCGCCGTCGAGAGCGCTCGCCGCGCCCGCGCGCCGAGGCTCGCGTGCGTGGCTCATCGCCCAGGGTCCGGCGGTCTCGTTCGCCTCGCCGGCGAGCGGTGATGGTGATACTCGGTCTGGTGACCCTAGCAATTATCCTGGTGAGCGGGGGAGAGTGGGTCGTACGTTCGTCGCTCTTTCGCGTGCGCTACGTGAGCGTGGTGGGGGCGCGCCACGAGACGTCCGCGGCGGTGATCGCCGCGTCGGGCCTGTCGAGCCACCCGCCGATCATTGACGTGAGCGCGGCCACGCTGAACCAGCGCCTGTCACGCTTCGCCTGGATCGAGTCGGTCGCACTGACCAAGCACTGGCCGGACCGCGTCGTCGTGACCGTCACCGAGCGCACCGCGGTCGCCGTGGCCTTTAGCGCGACGCACCATCTCGTCTACGTCGACTCGGCTGGCCACGACCTGGGCGCGGCGCCGCTGTCGGCGAATCTGCCCACTCTCATCTACCAGAGTCCTCGCGCACGCACGTGGCCCTTCCGGCGGGCGGGCCGCGCGGCCGCGTACGTGGCCGGTCAACTGCCGGTCGCCTTCTCGCGTCAGGTCTCGCGGATCAGCGTGAACGCGGCGGGCAGCGTCTCTCTCACTATGACGACACCCGTGACTTTCGTGCTGGGCCCGGCGAGCAACTTACACGCCAAGTTCGTGTCCATTGCCTCGGTGATCGCCCACGCCCGCCTCGTTCCGGGCGATATCGTCGACGTCTCGGTGCCGGGTTCGCTGGCCGTGACCGGTGGCGCGCCCTCGTGAGACATTTGACCACCCGAGGGACGGTGGCTAGCCTTCAGACACACTTGAACGCGATTGATCGTGACCCCCGCTGCGGTGGGACACAATGGAAGGGTTCACCCAAGGGGGTTTATGAGTCTCAACCAGAATAATTACCACGCCGTGATCAAGGTGATTGGCGTGGGTGGCGGTGGTGTCAACGCCGTGAACCGCATGATCTCTTCGGGCCTTCGCAACATCGAATTCATCGCCGCGAACACCGACGCGCAGGCGCTGCTGCTTTCCGAAGCCGACCTCAAGCTCGACATCGGGCGTCAGCTCACCCGGGGGCTCGGCGCCGGCAGCGACCCCGAGGTGGGTCGCCAGGCGGCCGAGGACCACCGCGCCGAGATCGAAGAGGCGCTAAAGGACACGGACATGGTCTTCATCACCGCGGGTGAGGGCGGCGGCACCGGTACCGGCGCGGCCCCCGTCGTGGCCGAGATCGCCCGCTCCCTCGGCAGCCTCACCATCGGGGTTGTCACTCGTCCGTTTTCCTTCGAGGGCAAGCGCCGCGCCACCCAGGCCGAAAAGGGCATTGAGGCGCTGCGCTCCAAGGTCGACACGCTGATCGTGATCCCCAACGACCGACTGTTGTCGGTGACGGCGTCGGACACGTCGATGCTGGAGGCCTTCAAGATCGCCGACGACGTCTTGTTGTCCGCGGTGCGCGGGGTGACTGACCTCATCACGGTGCCGGGCTTGATCAACACGGACTTCGCCGACGTCAACGCCATCATGCGCAACGCCGGCAGCGCCATCATGGGCGTCGGCCAGTCCACCGGAGAGGGCCGGGCCGTCAACGCCGCGCGTGCGGCCATCACCTCGCCCCTGCTCGAGGCCTCGATCGACGGGGCTCGCGGAATCCTGATGAACATTGTCGGGGGACCCAACGTCACGCTCACCGAGGTGACCGACGCGGCGAACATCATCCACTCGGTCGCCCACCCCGACGCCAACATCATCTTCGGCAGCGTCATTGACGACTCGATCGGTGATGCGGTGCGCGTGACGGTGATTGCCGCGGGCTTTGATCCCCACCCCAATCCCCGATCCGTGCCGACGACGATCGCCGAGCCCGTGATGACCGAGGGCCCGCGTAGCGACATCTTCGCGAGCGCGACCGACGACTTCTTCGACGTAGGTGGCGACGACGACCTTCCCAGCTTCCTCCGCTGAGAACGAGCTGACTCAGCGCGTCGCGGCGAACCTCGCGGCGCTGCGCGCGCGCATTAGCGCCGCGGGTCGCGACCCGTCGAGCGTACGCGTGGTCGCCGTCACCAAGACCTTCGGTCCCGAGGCGGTGCTCGCGGCGTGGGCGGCCGGTCTGGGGGCGGTGGGCGAGAACTACCTCGTCGAGCTCGAAACCAAGCGCGCCGCGCTGGGCGAACTCGCGGTGGCCTGGCACTACCTCGGGGCGCTGCAGTCGAACAAGATCGCCCGTGTCGCCGCGGTGGCCGACGTCATCTGCTCGCTCTCGCGAGTAAAAGAGATCGACCGGCTGCGAGAGCTCGCCAGCACCTCGAAGCTCTACGTTCAGGTTGACTTCACGCGAGCCCCCGAACGCAACGGCGCCGACCCGAGCGACGTGGGCGCACTGGTGGCCCGCGCCCGCGCCGACGGACTCGCGGTGTGCGGGCTGATGACCGTGGCTCCGGCTGACCCCGCCGGCGCCGCGCGCGCCTTCGAGGAGACCGCGCGACTCGCGGACGCACTGGCACTCGAGGAGCGCTCGATGGGCATGAGTGACGACCTCGAATTGGCCTGTCGCTGGGGTAGCACCGAGGTTCGCGTGGGGCGCGCCCTCTTCGGCCCCCGGCCCCCCAGGGCGGCGCACCCCTCGCCTAACATGGGTGAGCCGGTAGCCCCGCGAGGAGAAATGCATGAGAGACAAGACACGTAAGTTCCTGGGCTTCCTCGGGCTCATTGAGGACGAGTACGGTGACTACGCGTCGGGTGTGCCGGCTCGGCCCTTCGCCGAGGCCGAATACGACAACGAGCCCGAGTGGACGCCAGCCCCCGCGCCGCGCCCCTACGCCGCGCCGGCGCCGGCGCGTCCCACCCCCCAGCGCACGTCGTCCATTTCCGTGCTCGACGGCGCGGGTCAGCCTGCTCGGCCGCGCCCGATGCCCTCTGCGCGTCCGAGTGCGCCGAGCGCGCCGGTCGCCCTTGACCGCGAGCCGGCCATCTTCGAGCCGCTCTCCTTTAACGACTCCAGTCGCGTGACCGACCTCTTGCGCGATGGACGCGCGGTGGTGCTGAACGTGTCACACCTCGACCCCGCGTCGGCGCGGCGCACGGTGGACTTTTCGGCGGGGTCGGCCCACGCGCTGTGGGCCAAGATCGATCGGTTGGCGGCGGGGGTCTACTTGATCATTCCTCGGGGCACGTACGTCAGCGCCGAGGCGCGTGACCGGCTCCACCTGACCAACTATCGATCGTTCGACGTTTCATGACGGTGCTGCATCAGCTGATCTATTTCTACATTCTGGTTCTCATCGTCGCGGCACTCTTCAGTTGGGTGCCCATCTCGAATCCGTCGGGCGGTCTTGCGACCACGCGCCGAGTGCTCGCCACGCTCACCGAGCCGGTCCTGCGTCCGATTCGCGCGATGTTGCCGCGTCCGCGCATGGGCGTCGTCACGATCGACTTTTCGGTGCTGATCGCCATCGTCCTACTCGAACTCATCAACTCGTTCATCCACTAGCGGTATCGCCGTGGGCGCACACCCGAGCACTATGGTGGCTGCATGGATACACCGGACAACGCCGCCTCCGCACTAGGTTCCATCGACACCGTGGCCTTCAAAGTGGGCATGCGGGGCTACAACGTCGACGAAGTCGACGAGTTCCTCGAACGCGTCTCGGCTGAGGCCCGTCAGTTGCGCGACCAGTTGGCCCAACAGCGCCAGCAATTGCGCCAGGCCGCCGAGCGGATCAATCAACTCGAGAGTGGTCGCGCGAGCGCGTCTCCCGCCCCCGCGCCGGCGCCGGCGCCGGCCCCGTCCCCGAGCGTCGCCGCCGTGGCGGGTGGGCGCGGCGCCGAGCAAGTCTCGTCCATGATCGCGATGGCTCAGCAGTTCATCGAGCACGCGCAGGCCGAAGCCGAAGCGAAGGCGCGCGAATTGACGACGGCCGCTCAAGAGCGAGCCCGCGAGATCATCGTCGAGGCGAGGAGCCGGGCCGAGGACGAGGTCAATCGCCTCAACGGCCTCAAGCAGCGTCTCAGCGAAGACGTCGACAAGTTGGCTCGTCAGCTCGACGCCGAGCGCACTCGCTTGGCGGGCGTGCTGAGCGAATTCAGCCGGTGGGTGGAGAGCGCCTTCCAGGTGAGCGAGTCTCGCCCGGGGGCCACGCGCGCGACGTCGGTGCCCGAGCCCGTGGCGACCCCCACGCCCGCACCCGCACCGGTACGCGAGGCGCCCACCGACAACGCGGGACCGGCGACGGCACCCCAACAGACGATCGGCCAAGTTCTCAACTTCGAATCGCGCGACGATCGCGCGTAGCGACGCGCGTGACTGCTAGGGTGCGGCGCGCACTCTAAACCAAGGAGTATTCATGTCTTCCAGCGCCCGACCCAAGGCACCCGCGAAGAAGGTCGCGTCGAGCAAGGCTGCGACGTCCACGGTTGGCGCCCGGGCGGCGAAGGCCCCGGCCAAGGGTGCCAAGGCGCCGTCGAAGTCACCGGCGAAGAAGGCGTCCGCGAAGACGGCCCCGGCCAAGGCGTCTGCGAAGAAGGTGTCTGCGAAGAAGGCACCCGCGAAGAAGGCGCCGGCGAAGAAGGCACCGGCAAAGGTCCTCGCGACGAAGGCCCCCGCGAAGAAGGCGACCGCGACGCGCGCCGGCGATGCCGCCAAAGCCGCCGAGGCGAAGGCGAAGGCCCTCGCCGCCGCGAGGGCCAAGAGAGAGAAGGACGCCCACGCTAAGGAAGTTGCCAAGGCCAGGGCCGCCGAGGCCAAGGCGAAGGCGCAGGCCGCCGCGAGGGCCAAGAAGGAGAGGGAGGCCCAGGCCAAGGCCGCCGCTCGGGAACGCGAAGTCCAACGAAAGGCCCGCGAGAAGGCCGCGGCTGAAGCCAAGAAGCAGCGCGAGGTGGACGCCAAGCGCCGCGCTATCGAGGCGGAGAAGGCGCGTAAGCAACGCGAGATCGAACGTCGTCACCAAGAGGACATCAAGCGCCAGGAACGTCGCGAGGCCGAAGAGCGCAAGCGCGTCGAAGCCCTCGAACGCAAGATGCACTCCAAGCCCTACGGCGAGGACCTGGCGTTTTTGGCCGAGCTACGCGAGGCGTTGACCGAGGCGCGTGCGGCGACGAGCGCCCAGATCTCCGTGAGTGAGACCGAAGCCGATGAGATGCTCGTGGACCGTGAGCGCCTGGAGTACGACGACGAAGATGGCTCGAGTGTCGCCTCCGACATCCAGCGAGACCAGCTCAAGGAGTTCGCCGCGGCGCTGCGCACGAAGATCGACGAGATCGACGTCGCTCTGGCGCGGGTGGACGACGGAAGTTACGGGCGCTGCGACGAGTGCTTCGAGCCGATCTCCAAGGCCCGCCTACTGGCACAGCTCCCGGTCTTTACCTGCGTGTCGTGCCGCGCCGCGGTCTAGACCTGCGAGTCAACAACGCCGTCCTGGCGACGGCACTGGTGGTGACGTGTGGGGACGCGCTGAGCAAGGCCTGGGCGCGGCGCGAACTCGCGTCTCACCCCCTGCACGTGGCCGGTCAGATCTGGCTGCGTCTCACGTTCAACGGTGGTGTGTCGTTCTCTTTCGCTCGCTGGGGGAGCCTCACGTCGCTCGTGACCCTCCTCATTGCTCTCGGCGTGCTCGTCATCTCGATGCGCGCGGCTCCGGGCGTCGCGACGGCCGGCTTCGGCCTCTTGATCGGCGGCGGCATCGCCAACGTGATCGATCGCCTGGCGGCCAGTCCCCATCAGGTCACGGACTTCATCGCCGTCGGGTCTTTTCCGGTCTTTAACGTCGCCGACGCCTCCATCACCGCGGGATTCATCGTCCTCGTGGTGGCGGTGCTGCGCGGTGAGAGAATCCTCGCGTGAACGACGAGAGCGACGACACCGAGGTTCTAGAGCTCGTCATTCCCGAGACGCTCGCGGGCTGGCGCGTCGACCGCGCCCTTGCGATGGTCACGGGTCGCTCTCGCGCCGAGACGCTTCGTTTGGTCGAAGCGGGTCTGGTGAGCGTGGCGGGCAAGGTTGTCTCCAAGGCGTCGACGCCGCTCGAAGCCGGCCAGCACCTCGAGGCCGTGGTGCCACCGTTGCCTAGTGGACGCGTGGACGCCGACGCGATGGTGCCCGTCGACGTCGTCCTCGAGGACCGGGACTTCGTCATCGTCAACAAGCGACCGGAACAGGTGGTCCACCCTGGCGCCGGTCAGATGACGGGCACGCTCGTGGCGGGGCTGCTCGCGCGCTATCCCGAGATGTCCCAGCTCGTGGATCTCGGCCGGTGCGAGGCTCCGCGCCCGGGCGTCGTTCATCGTCTGGACAAGGGCACGTCCGGGCTCTTGGTGGTCGCGCGCACGATCGAGGGTTACGACTCCCTGTCTCGCCAGGCAGCCGAGCACTCAATGGAGCGCACCTACTGGGCCATGGCCGAGGGGCACCTCGCCGACGACCGAGGGGTCATCGACGCGCCGATCGGCCGCTCGTTGCGCGAGCCGACGATGATGGCCGTACGCGCCGACGGAAGGTCGGCACGGACCCACTACGAGGTCGTCGAGCGCCTGGAGCGTCCCCACGCGGCGACGCTGGTCGAACTGCGCCTCGAGACCGGGCGCACGCACCAGATTCGTGTGCATCTGGCGGCCCTGGGCCACCCCGTGGTCAACGACCAGCGCTACGGACACCGGCGCGAGCGGCGCCTCGGGGAGGGTCGCTTCTTCCTGCACTCGCGCTTTCTGACGCTGGCCCATCCGCGCACCGGCGAGCGCGTCAGTGCGAGCGCGTCACTTCCCGCCGACCTGCTTGCGCTCGTCGCGGGAACGGCTTGGGCTTAGGCGACGTCGTGCACGGCGACGATGGCCTCGTCGTCGCGCAGTAGCGCCATCGCCTCTTCCTCGGCGCGGCGCACGCGGCGCACGCCGATGTCGAGCTTCGTCGCGGTGGCCTGGAGGGACAGGGGCGTCGCGCCGTTGAGTCCAAAGCGCAGACTCAGGACCTCGCGCTGAAGGTCGTTGAGGCGTCCTAGGGCGTCGTGGAGCTGGTCGTCGAGCATGGTCTGCTCCACGCTCGCCACCCAGTCGTGCTGGCTCGGCGCGACGAGGTCACCCAACGTGGTGGCCGAGTCTGAGGACGCGGGCTGATCGAGACTGGCCGTCACGCCCGCGAGGCCGTGCAGGTTCTCCCGCTCGGCCTTGGACATGCCCGTGGCCTCCGTGAGCTCGTCGTCGGTGGGCTTGCGTCCAAAGAGCGAGGTCAACTCCGCCGTCGTCGCTTCGAGACGCTGGAGCTGCTCGCCGACCTCGAGAGGAATGCGAATGGTGCGCCCGTGCTGTTGGACGGCGCGCTGGAGAGCCTGGCGAATCCACCAGGTCGCGTAGGTCGAGAACTTGAAGCCGCGCTCCCAGTCGAACTTCTCGACCGCTCGCAACAGTCCAAACGTCCCCTCTTGCACGAGGTCGATCATCTCGACGCCGCGATCCTGGTAGCGGCGCGCCCAGTGCAGAACGAGGCGCAGGTTCGCCGCCACCATCTGCTTCTTGGCCTCCTCGTCTCCCGCGGTCACGCGCTTGGCCAACTCGACCTGCTCGTCGTAGTTGGGCATGGGGTAGCGGTCGAGGTCGCGCATCAAGAGGCCCAACATGTCGTTGGTGTTTACTGCGCTTCGACGAACTGTCGTCATGGCCCCTCCTCGCTGGTGGCACGACGCCCGGGAATTTCTCCTACGGTCGCCTAACTAATTTACCACGCCGGAGGGGCGGGTTCAAGACACGTGAGCGCGATGGGTTCGCCGTAGGGGCGCGCTGCCTCGGGCCTGGGCGACCATGTCAGCCAGGGTGAAGCTCGCGAGGTGTTCGCGCATGTGTTCTCCCACGTCAGCCCAGACGCCACGCAGGACGCACTGGCCCTCGTGGTCACAGGCCCCATCGGCGTGGGGTTCGCCGAAGTCTCCGGCGACAATGGGTCCGTCGACGGCCACGACGACTTCGGCCAGGGTGATCGACTCCGCACTGCGCGCCAGCACGTAGCCACCGCCCACTCCTCGCTTGGACTGGACGAGGCCGACGGCCTTGAGCGTCAGGAGGATCTGCTCGAGGTAGGGCTGGGGCAGACCCGTTCGTTCGGCCAGGTCGCGCACGGAAACGGGCGTGGTGAGGTTGTCGCGCAGCGCGAGGCTCAGCAGCGCCCGGCTCGCGTAGTCCCCGCGGGTGGAAACTCTCACGCAAAAAGTCTACTGAACCCTCAACTTTCCCGGTTGTCCGATCGTGTCGCTCGCGTCTGGCACACTGCGTAGATGGAAGAAGAGCGAAACGAGAACGTGTCGGTCAATCCCGACGAGGTGTTGTCCCCGGGCGACGGCGGCGAGGCCGTGGACGAGAATACCGACTTCATCAGCCAACCTGCGAAGGTCATGCGCATCGGATCCATGGTCAAGACCCTTCTCGACGAGGCCCGCAGCGCACCACTCGACGAGGCGGGGCGCGGTCGACTGCGCGAGATCTACGAGACCTCGATCAGCGAGCTGTCGAGCGCGCTGTCACCGGATCTTTCGGGTGAACTCGCGCGAATGGCGCCGCCCTTCGTCGAGGGCGTGCCCACGGAGTCCGAACTGCGCATCGCCCAGGCCCAGTTGGTGGGCTGGCTCGAGGGACTCTTTCACGGAATCCAGGCCTCGCTCTTCGCCCAGCAGGCCGCCGCGGCCGCTCAGCTGGAGAAGATGCGCGATCGTTCGCTCAACTCCGGGGGTGGCGACCCGCGCGCCGGCACCTATCTCTAAGGGCGCGGCGACGATGACGCGCGCGACGCGCGACGCACAGGCCACAGTCCGGAGGCGTACCTGATGGGCGAGAGTTTCGTCCACCTGCACAACCACACCGAGTACTCGATGCTCGACGGAGCGGCGCGCGTCGAGGAGATGGTCCTCGCGGCCAAGGCGGACGGCCAGCGCGCGATTGCCATCACCGATCACGGGAATCTCTACGGCCTGATCGACTTTTACCAGAGTGCCCGCAAGCACGGCGTCACGCCCATACTCGGCCTCGAGGCCTACATGGCGGCCTCGAGTCGCTTCGATCGCCCGGCGCGCCGTGGCAAGGTTGATGACACCGGTGGTGAAACCGAGGGCGGCCAGAAGCTTTACCACCACCTGACGGTGCTCGCCGAGACCAACGAGGGCTATCGCAACTTGCGCGAACTCTCTTCGATGGCATTCCTCGAGGGCTACTACTACAAGCCGCGGGTCGACTGGGAGCTGCTCGAACGTTATGGCGCGGGGCTCATTGCGACGTCGGGTTGCCTGGGGGGCGTGGTCTTGCAGGCGCTGGTGCGAGACGACTACGACAAGGCTCGCGACCTCGCGGGACGGCTCCAGAGCATCTTCGGACGCGAGAACTTCTTCATCGAGCTCCAAGACCACGGTCTGGCCGAGCAGGCCCGCACGAACCCTCAACTCGTGCGAATCGCGCGCGAGATCAATGCGCCGCTTCTGGCGACCAATGATCTGCACTACGTGCGACACGGTGACGCGGAGATGCACGACGCGCTGTTGTGCATCGGCACTGGATCACTGGTGGCCGATCCCGATCGCTTCCGCTTCGCGAGCGACCAGCACTACCTCAAAAGCGCCGCCGAGATGCGCTACCTCTTTCGCGAATTGCCCGAGGCCTGTGATAACACGCTGGCGATCGCCGAGCGCGTCGACGTCACGATCGAGTTTGACAATGACGCGCTGCCGGAGTATCCGATTCCCCCGGAGTTCGCGGGGGCCACGCACAAGGAGGGCGCGAACGCGCTGTTGCGCGAGCTGACCGTGCGCGGTGCGCACGAGCGCTACGGCGACGTGCTCTCGCGAGAAGTGCTCGCTCGGCTCGACTACGAGCTGGGCGTCATCGCCGACATGGGATTCTCCGACTACTTCCTCGTGGTGTGGGACCTCATCCGACACGCGCGCGAGCGTCACATCCGCGTCGGGCCCGGTCGAGGTTCGGCCGCGGGGTGCTGCGTCGCTTACTGCCTGCGCATCGTCGATCTTGATCCCATTCGGTACGGGCTGATCTTCGAGCGGTTCCTCAACCCCGGTCGTAAGCAGATGCCCGACATCGACATGGACTTCGACGAGCGCTACCGCGGCGACATGATCCGCTACGCCGCCGAGCGCTACGGCAGCGACCACGTCGCCCAGATCGTGACGTTTTCCACGATCAAAGCGCGCGCGGCCGTGCGCGACGCGGCGCGCGTGTTGGGCTATCCGCCCCAGCTCGGCGACAAGATCGCCAAGGCCATGCCGCCACTGGTGATGGGCCAGGACCTGCCGCTCGACGCGTGCTTTAGCCCGATGCCGGGTTATGAGGGGCGTTACGCGGAGGCCGGGGAGTTGCG
>JAJYAC010000039.1 GCA_021779735.1 Actinomycetes bacterium | reverse complement strand
GCGTGAAATCAACGAGTACTACAACGGCCTCGGCGTTGGTCACGGTGCTCTCATTCCGCCCCAGGTGACGTCACTGTCGAACAAGTCGCTGTCACTCGCCCTCGAAGAGCTCTACGAAGACAAGCTCGAGTTCCACCGTCCCACCCCCGAGGAGTTGGAGGCGGAGCGGCTCGCCAGTGAGGCCCAGGAGCTGGCCCGCCAGGACGCGTCCAGCGACCTGGACGCCTTCACGGATGCCCTCCGCGACGCCTAACTCGTCGAGTCCGCGCATTGTTCTAGGAGTGGCCGGCGGCATCGCCGCCTACAAGGCCGTCGAGGTTCTCCGACGGCTCATGGACGCCGGCTACCACGTCACGCCGGTTCTCACCCCCGACGCGACTCGATTCGTCGGCGAGGTGACCTTTAGCGCGCTGGCGAGCGAACCGGCGCGGGTGCGTCTCTACGGCGACGCGACGACGCCGATTCCCCACACCCACCTGGGCCAGAACGCCGAACTGATCGTGGTGGCGCCGGCGACCGCTCACCTCATCGCGCGCCTGGCGATGGGCCTCGCCGACGACTTGCTCACGGCGACCGTGCTCGCGAGTCGCGCCCCGGTCTTGGTGTGTCCGGCGATGCACACCGAGATGTGGGAACAGCCCTCGGTCCAGGAGAACCTGGCGACGCTGCGCCGTCGCGGGGTCATGGTGCTCGAGCCACACGTCGGGCGACTCGCCGGCGGCGACGAGGGGGCGGGTCGCCTCGTCGAGCCCGAGGAGATCGTCGAGATGGTCGAGCGCATCGTCGCTGGATATCGCGGAGTTCTCAGTGGTCGCCACGTGCTTGTCACCGCCGGGGGCACCCGCGAGGCGATCGATCCGGTTCGCGTTCTGAGCAATCGCTCCTCGGGACGCCAGGGCTACGCTCTCGCCGAAGTGGCGTACCGCCTGGGGGCCCGCGTGACCTTGATCAGCGCGGCCCGACGCGAACTCGCCCTCGACGTTGTACGCGGAGTCGAGGTGGTCGAGGTGGAGAGCGCCGCGGAGATGTACGAGGCCACCACCTCGCGCGTGGTCGGGGCCGACGCGCTCATCATGGCCGCGGCGGTGTCGGACTACACGCTCGAACCCACCCCCCAGAAGATCAAGAAGTCCCGCGACGCGCTCACTCTCACCCTTGAGCCCACGAGAGACATCGTCGCCGAGGTCGTCGCGCGCCGACGGGCGGGACAGGTGGTGGTGGGATTCGCGGCCGAGACAGACGACGTGATGGCGAACGCGCGTGCCAAGCTCGCGCGCAAGGACGTGGACCTCTTGGTGGTCAATGACGTGTCGGCCCCCGGTGCGGGCTTCGAGCACGCGACGAACGAGGTGGTCCTGCTCGCGCGCGACGGCACGACGAGCGAGGTGTCACGACGCTCGAAAGAAGCCGTTTCGTACGAGATCTTGGCTAGGGTGGCTTCATTGTTAGCCCAAGGAGCCACATGAGCGACCGCACTCTCTTCACCTCGGAGTCGGTGACGGAAGGTCATCCGGACAAGATCGCTGATCAGGTCTCCGACAGCGTCCTCGACGCCATCCTCGCCCAGGACTCGCACGCGCGCGTGGCGTGCGAGACCCTGCTCACGACGGGACTGTGTGTGGTGGCCGGAGAGATCACGACGAGCGCGAGCGTCGACATCACCTCCATTGCGCGCCAGACGATCCTCGACATCGGCTACGACGATGGCGCCAAGGGATTTGACGGACGCAACTGCGCGGTGCTCGTCTCGCTCGACCAGCAGAGCCCCGACATCGCGGGAGGCGTGGACGAGGCCTTCGAACTGCGCAACGGCACCGGTGGCGAAGACGCCCTCAACGCGCTCGGCGCGGGAGACCAGGGCATGATGTTCGGCTACGCGTGTGACGACAATGACGACTTCATGCCGCTGCCGATCTGGCTCGCTCACCGACTCAGCATGCGCCTGTCCCAGGTGCGTCGTTCCGGCGAGGTGCCCTACCTTCGGCCCGACGGCAAGACTCAGGTGACCATTGCCTACGAGGCGGGCCGGCCCGTCGGCATCGACACCGTGCTCGTCTCGACCCAGCACGAAGACGGGTACGCGCAGCCCCAAATCAGGGCCGACGTTCTCGAGCACGTGATTCGCCCGATCCTGCCCGGCGACCTCGATATCAGTTCAATGAACGTGTACGTGAACCCCTCGGGAAAGTTTGTCCTCGGCGGGCCCCACGCCGACGCCGGCCTGACCGGGCGCAAGATCATCGTCGACACCTACGGCGGCATGTCGCGCCACGGGGGCGGTGCCTTCTCGGGTAAGGACCCCTCCAAGGTGGATCGCTCCGCGGCCTACGCGGCGCGCTGGGTCGCCAAGCACGTCGTGGCCTCGGGGGCCGCGCGCCGCTGTGAGGTCCAGGTGGCCTACGCCATCGGCGTCGCTCGTCCCGTGTCGGTACTCGTGGAGACCTTCGGCACCGAGCGGGTCGATCGGGCGACCATCGCCAAGGCCGTCGACGCGATCTTCGACCTTCGTCCGGCCGCCATCATCCGTGACCTTGACCTACGTCGTCCGGTGTACGCGCGCACCGCCGCGTACGGCCACTTCGGCCGCAGCGACCAGGGATTCACGTGGGAGCAGACGCCGCGCGTGGATGACCTGCGCCGGGAACTCTCGCTGCCCTAGTGGGGACGCGCGCGGTGTCGGTCCTCACCGAGGTGGCCGGCCTCGACAGAGCCTTCACCTACGTCACCACGGAGGCGACCGCGCACGTCGCTCCCGGGGACCGCGTGCGCGTCTCACTGCACGGGCGTTCGTTGCGTGGCTGGATCCTCGGCGACGCACCCGCGATCGAGGAGATGTTGCCGCTCGCGAAGTCTCTGGGCTACGGTCCGCCGGGCGAGCTGCTCGATCTGGCTTCGTGGGTGGCCGAGCGCTGGTGCGCGCCGCTCGCGCGTGTGCTCGTGAGCCTGACACCGGCGAAGGTCGTGAGCAGCCTGCCGTGCGCTCCCGCGCCGCTCGCGCCGTCGTCTTCGCCCCGACGCGAGTGGTGCCCCGGAGCGTGGCACCTCGCCCCGACGACCGACCCACTCGACGTGGTGCTGTCAGCCTACGAGCGCGTCTGGTCACGTCCCGGCTCGCTGCTCGTGCTCGTGCCCACCGAGTCTTGGGCGAGGCGACTCTACGGGCGTCTCGCCCAACGCGGGCTCGCCGTGGCCGGTCCCGATCAGTGGGCCGAGATGCGCGCGGGCTGGCCGGTCATCGTCGCGGCGCGCGGCGGCGCTCTCGCGCCGACGCCGCGGCTTTCGGGCGCGGTCGTGATCGACGCCGACGACGAGAACTACGTCAGCGCGATGTTCCCCAACTGGGACGCTCTGACGGTAGTGCGAGAGCGCTGTCGCCGTGACGACGCCGACCTCTGGGCGACGTCTCTGGCCCCCTCGCCCTCCGTCCTCGCACTCGGCGCCCTCGAGAGGGACCCGGACTTCGTTCACGGCTGGCCGGCCATCGACATCGTCGATCGACGCGCGCGCGATCCCCACGAGGGCGTTCTCGCGGGGGTCACCCTGAGTGCGGCCCACCGCGCGCTCGCCGGAGACGAGCCCGTCGCGGTCGCCGTGATCTTGCAGCGACTCGGCACGGGCCGCCTGCTCGCGTGCGTGCGCTGTGGCGAGTTGGCTCGCTGCGCGTTCTGTCTCCAGGCCGAGGGTGAGGTCGAGGGCGGCATCGCCTGCGCCGAGGCCCACGAGGTGCGCGAGCCATTCTGTAGAGCCTGTGGAGCGACGAAACTCAAGCGCGTGCGCTCAGGCGTGACGACCCTCGCGCGAGACGTCTCGGCCCAGCTCGCTCAGCCCGTGAGCGAGGTGACCCGTGCGTCGTCGCCCGAACGATTAGAGCGCGTGGTGGTGGGCACCGAGGCTCTCTTTTCGCGAGTGAGACGCTGTGCGCTCGTCATCTACGTGGACTTCGATCAGTACCTGCTCGCGCCCCACGCGTCGGCGCGCCGCGCCGCGATCTCGGCGGTGGGTCGCGCGGGCCGACTGGTTGGCTCACGGCGCGAGGGGCGCGGCCGGGTGGTACTGCAGACGCGTCGTGGCGACGACCTCGTTCTCTCGGCGCTGGCCTCGGTGGACTTTACGAGCGTTCTCGCGGCCGACGAGGCCGACGCGCGCGCTCTCGGACTCGCCCCCTTCGGCGCGACGGCTTACGTTCGTGGTGAGGGCGCGGCCGAGGTGGTGGAGGGGCTCGCGGGGTCCGACCTGCGTGTGACCCCCAGCGCCGACGGTTTCGTGGTGCGCGCGCCCGATCCCCTCGTGTTAGGTCGCCTGCTCAGGGGACGCGTGCGGTCGAGTCGTGCGCGCGTGACGATTTCCTGACGGTAGCGTGGGATGGTGAATACGCTGCCCATTCGTCTCTACGGAGACCCGGTGCTCAACGTGGTGACGACGGAAGTCGCGGACATCGACGGCAAGATCGCCGCGCTCGCCGAGACGATGATCGACACGATGTACGAGGCGCCGGGTGTGGGTCTCGCCGCCAACCAGATTGGCGTGCAGAAACGGCTCTTCGTCTACGACAAGGGTGAGGGCCCGGTGGTGGTCGTCAATCCGGTAATCGTGGAGTCCGACGGCGAGTGGACCTACGAAGAGGGGTGTCTCTCGGTGCCGGGACTGAGCTGGGAGATTACGAGGCCCAACGCGATCCACCTGGTGGGCTACGACCTCGACGGCAACGAGATCGACGTGGAGACCGACGAGTTCGAGGGGAGGATCTTCCAGCACGAGATGGATCACCTCAACGGTGTCTTGCTCGTCGAACGCCTCGACGCCGATCAACGTCGCGAGGCGAAGAAGCTCTTACGCTCGCGGCGCCTTTCGCTCAGTGCCGGTGATCCGGACGGGCTCGCTCAACTCCTGGGCGAGTAGTGCGTCTCGCCTTCCTCGGCACGCCCGAGGCCGCGGTGGTGACGTTGGAGCGCCTCGTGCACGCGGGTCACGACGTGAGAATCGTCGTGACGCGACCGGATCGCCGCCGGGGGCGAGGGGGATCGCTCGGTGCGAGCCCCGTCAAGCGCGCCGCGCTCGAGCTGGGACTGCCCGTCAGCGACGACCTCGCCGAGGTGGCGCGCGCGGGCGTCGAGCGCGGCGTCGTCGTCGCCTACGGCGCGATGATCCCCGCCGCGCTGCTCGCCGAGGTGCCCATGCTCAACGTGCACTTCTCGCTCCTTCCGCGCTGGCGCGGCGCGGCGCCGGTCGCCCGAGCGATTCTGGCGGGCGACGAGGAGACGGGAGTTGACGTCATGGGCCTGGAGGCGACGTTGGACACCGGACCCGTGTACGCCGAGGTGCGCACGAGCGTCGGAGCCAAGACGTTGAGCGAGTTGACCAGTGAATTGGCTGAGGCTGGCACGACGGCCCTCCTCGAGGTCTTGGCGAGTGAGGCCCTCCTCGCTCACCCGCGAGCCCAGCAGGGCGAGCCCACCTACGCGGCGAAGCTCAGCGCCGAGACCTTTCGCATCGATCCCACCATGGACGCCGTGCGGGCCGCGCGGATCGTGCGCCTCGAACGCACGCAGATCTCCGTGGGTGGGCGACGACTGCGCGTGCGTCGAGCCCGGCTCGTTGAGGACGAGGGTCCCGCCGGGATTGTCACGATGAGCCCGCACGGTCCCGTCGCGCACTTCGCGACGGGGGCGCTCCTCTTGGAGGAGGTTCAGCCCGAGGGTAAGCGAGCGATGGCCTCCGCGGCGTGGTGGGCGGGGGCTCGCCTCGAGACGCCGACGAGCTGGGGGTGACGTCAGCCCCAACGGGCCGGTAGGCTCGCTCGCGTGACGGCACTGGACGCGGGCCTCGTGGGTGCGCTGAAGATCGCGCCGTCGATTCTCGCCGCCGACTTTGGCTCCCTCGCCCAGGCCGTCGCCGCGATCGATGAGGAGACGGACTGGCTCCACGTGGACGTCATGGACGGGCACTTCGTGCCCAACGTCTCCATCGGACCACCCGTGGTGAGTTCTCTGCGTCGCTACAGCACACGCTTCTTTGACTGCCACCTGATGATGAGCGAACCGGGGCGCTACCTCGAGGCCTTCGCGCGAGCCGGCGCCGACGGCTGCACCGTGCACGTCGAAGTCGGTGACAGCGCGGCCCTGATCGGCCAGGCGCGCGACTTAGGACTGCGGGTGGGCCTCGCGGCCAATCCCGACACGGACTTCGCCGCGGTGGCACCCTTCCTCGACGACATCGACCTTCTGTTGCTCATGACGGTGTTCCCCGGTTTTGGCGGCCAGTCCTTCATCCCCGAGGTCATGGACAAGGTGCGCGAAGCGCGCCGGGTGGTCGAGGCGCGCTCGCTCGCCCTCGACATCGAAGTGGACGGTGGCATTGACGTCGCGACCGCACCGGTCGCGGTGGCCGCGGGCGCGAACGTGTTGGTCGCCGGTTCGGCCATCTTCTCTCGACCAGATCCACTCGGGGCCGCTCGCGAGCTTCGTGCGGCCGCGGGGGGGAGATGACTCTCGACGAGACGCTGATGGCTCGCGCGGTCGCGGTGGGCGAAACCGCGCGCCTCGACGCGCCGCCGAACCCGTGGGTCGGGGCACTGGTGGTCGTCGACGGGGTTGTCGTGGCCGAGGGCGCCACCCAGGCACCCGGACGCAACCACGCGGAAGTCGAAGCGCTGGGGCGAGCGGGCGACGCGGCGCGTGGCGCCACGCTCGTCGTCACCCTCGAGCCCTGTGACCACGTGGGGAGAACTGGCGCGTGCACCCAAGCCATTCTCGACGCGGGCATCGCGCGGGTCGTGGTGGGCGTCGTGGATCCCGATCCCCAGGTGGCGGGCCGCGGCGTGGCGCGCCTGCGCGCGGCGGGCGTTGACGTCGAGGTGGGAGCAGGTTCGCAGCTCGTCCGAGAGCAGCTCGCCGCGTACCTGTGGCACCGGCGGACGGGTCGGCCCTACGTCGTCGCCAAGGTGGCCGCGACCCTCGACGGCGTGGTCGCCATGGCCGATGGAACGAGTCAGTGGATCACGGGCGAGGCCGCGCGCGCCGACGCGCACGAACTACGCGCGCGCTCTCAGGCCATCGTGGTGGGGGCCGCCACGGTGCGCAGCGACGACCCGCGCCTTACCGCGCGCGTGGGCGCGCGCGTGCTCGAACCCCTACGCGTGGTCCTGGGACGAGCGCCCCAGGACGCGCGGGTGAGACCCTGTCTCGAGTACGAGGGCGACCTCGCAGATCTTCTCGATGACCTGGGCGCGCGCGGCGTGCTCCAGGTGCTCGTGGAGGGGGGCGCCACGACGACGAGCGCGTTCGTGGAGACGGGCCTCGTGAACAGATTCGCGTGGTACGTGGCCCCCGCGTGGGCCGGCGGGACGAACACGCGCAGCGCACTGGCGGCGCTCAGCACGACCACGATGGGAGCCCTGCGGCGAGGTCGGGTGGTGGGGGTGGCGCGAATCGGCGAAGATGTACGTCTAGACGTGGAGGTTTGATGGCCCTGTCATCGATTGAAGAAGCGGTCGCGGCCCTCAAGGCGGGCGGCATGGTCGTGGTTGTGGACGACGAAGATCGTGAGAACGAAGGCGACCTCATCATGGCGGCCGAGGACGTGTCGGCGGAGTCGATGGCGTTCTTCCTCGAGCACACGTCGGGGGTGTTTTGCGTGCCCCTAGAGGCCAGTCGCGCCGACGAGCTCGACCTACCGCTCATGGTGGTTGCCAACACCGAGGCCCAGCGAACGGCCTTCACCGTGACCGTGGACTACCGCCACGGCACCACGACGGGCATTTCAGCCGGGGATCGCGCCGCGACGGTACGGGCCCTCATCGATCCACAGACGCGTCCCAGCGACCTCAGCCGACCGGGTCACATTTTCCCGCTGCGCTATCGACCCGGTGGGGTGCTCAAGCGGGCGGGTCACACCGAGGCCACCGTTGACCTGTGTCGTCTCGCGGGCAAGTTCCCCTCCGGGGTTCTCTGCGAAATCGTCTCGGCCGACAAGGCCGACATGGCGCGCCTGCCCGAGCTCGAGCGCTTCGCGGCGACCCACGAACTGCCCATCGTCTCGATCGCCGACCTCATTCGCTACCGACGTCACCACGAGAAGCTGGTGCGCCGCGTGGCCGAGGCGGCCCTGCCCACCGAACACGGCGCGTTCCAGGCGTACGTGTTCGAGAATGTCCTCGACGGCGAACAGCACCTGGCCCTCGTCTACGGCGACATCACCGACGGGCGTGACGTGCTGGTGCGGGTGCACTCGGAGTGTCTCACGGGTGACGTCATGGGCTCGCTGCGCTGTGACTGCGGGCCCCAGTTGAACACCGCGCTCGCCAAGATCGCCGCCGAGGGCGCGGGCGTGATTGTCTACCTGCGCGGACACGAGGGTCGCGGCATCGGTCTGGGACACAAGATTCGTGCCTACGCCCTTCAAGAAGAGGGTCGTGATACCGTCGACGCGAACCTCGAGCTGGGCCTACCCGTGGATTCGCGCGAGTACGGCATTGGTTCGCAGATTCTCGTCGATCTCGGCGTGACGAACATGCGTCTCATGACCAACAATCCGTCAAAGTACGGCGGACTTGAGGGATTCGGCCTCAACATCGTCGAACGCGTGCCCATTGAGAGTACGCCCACGCAGTTCAATATTGGCTACCTGCGCACGAAGCGCGAGCGCCTCGGTCACCTGTTGGAGGGCCTCGATGAAGAAGACGAGTAGCACCGATCTCGATCACGGGGCCGTGGCGGGCTTCGCCGCTCGGGTCGGCCACATGCTCGAGGGCAGTCACGACGGGCGGGGGCGCCGCGTGGGTGTGGCCTGCGCGCGTTTCAACGGTGCCATCACGCTGCGACTCCTCGAGGGGGCGCTCGCCGCCCTCGACGAAGCGGGCGTCGATCGTCGTGACGTCGTCCTCGCCTGGGCGCCGGGGGCCTTTGAACTGCCGGTGCTGGCCCAAGCGATGATTCGTTCACCGCGTCCCGTGGACGCGGTGATCACCCTCGGCGCTGTCATACGCGGCGACACCGGCCACTACGACCTCGTGGCGGGAGAGTGCGCGCGCGGGGTGCAGTCAGTGCAACTGGCCACGGGTGTGCCCGTGGTCTTTGGCGTTCTCACGACGGAGAACCTCGAGCAGGCGCTCGAACGCTCGCTGGCCGATGACACGAATAAGGGACGCGAGGCGGCGCTCACGGCCCTCGAAATGGTCTCACTCCTCGTCGAGCGGGTGGGCCGCGCGTGATCGAGGCCGTCGTGGCCCACTTTGACGAACACGCCGGGTGGGGCACTCTAGAGACCGCGGGCGGCGAAGTGCTGTTCTTTCACTGCGTCAGTATCCGCGGGGGAGGGCGCCGCATTGAACGCGGCACTCGCGTGGGGGCGACGAGGGGTCCCGGCCAACGAGGTCGCGACGAGGCCACTGACGTCCACCCCCTCGCCTGAGCGGTCTCGTAGCGCACGACACCAGCGATAAGTTGGTGTCATCTATGACAAGTCCGGGGGCGCCGCTCACATTGAGCGTGCAACACGTGTCGGTCCACTTCGGCGGACTCTACGCACTGACCGACGTCTCTTTTGACGTCTCGGCGAATGAGATCGTGGGACTCATCGGGCCCAACGGCGCGGGCAAGACCACGGCGTTCAATGTGGTGTGCGGTTTTCAGCGGCCCCAGACGGGGTCGGTTCGCTTCCCGCACATTGATCGCGAGAATCTCCGTCCCCACCAGCTCGCGCGCGCGGGCGTTGCGCGCACGCTCCAGGGGGTGGGTCTGTTCGATCGTTTGAGCGTGCTGGAGAACGTCATGGCCGGCGCTCAGAGCCGGCGCACGGGAGGACTGGCGTCGAGCCTCCTGGGCCTTCCGCGCTCGTCGCGTCACGAGCGCGAGCTTCGTGCGGAGGCCCTCGCCACCCTCGATCGACTGGGTATCGCGGCCTACGCCGCGTCGCTGCCGGGTTCGATTCCCTACGGCATCGCCAAGAAGGTGGCCGTCGCGCGGGCTCTCATGGTGCGCCCGTCGCTGCTCTTGTTGGATGAGCCCGCGTCTGGCCTTGACGAGAGCGAGCTCGAGGAGTTTGCCCGCGTCATCGTGGAGCTGGGGACGACGACGAGCGTGTTGCTCGTCGAGCACAACATGGACTTCGTCATGCCCCTCGTGCATCGCCTCGTCGTTTTGAATTTCGGCGAAGTCATCGCCGCGGGCACGCCGCGCGACATCAGCCACGACGAGACCGTGCTCGCCGCGTACCTGGGAGTAGACGAGTGATCCGGGTTGAGCGACTCAGCGTGAACTACGGCGCGGTGAACGCACTCAGCGAGGTCAGCTTCGAGGCCCCCACCGGGCGAATCACGACGGTGATCGGCGCGAACGGGGCGGGCAAGACGACGCTGCTGCGAGCGACGTCGGGTCTCGTGCGCCCCGCGGGAGGGGCCATCTACTTCGGTGAGCGCGATCTGGTCGGACGGGCCACCGAAGACGTGGCACGCATGGGCGTCGCCCACGTGCCCGAGGGACGCGGCGTCATCGCCGAGTTGACGGTGGAGGAGAACCTGCGCCTCGGGGCCCTCGCCAGTCGGGTCAATCTCGCCGAGGGTCTCTCCGCGCAGTACCACCAGTTTCCGGCTTTGGAGAAGCGCCGCAAGAACTACGCGGCCACGCTCTCGGGTGGTGAGCGTCAGATGCTGGCGATGGCTCGCGCGCTCATCGCGCGACCGACCGTGCTCTTGCTCGACGAACCGTCACTCGGACTCGCTCCTCAGGTCACCTCGGACATGATGAAGGTGATCAGCTCGCTGTGTGCCGTTGAGGGCCTCACCGTCATCTTGGTGGAGCAGAACGCGAAGAGCGCTCTGCGCATCGCCCACGAGGCCGTCGTGTTGCACCTGGGCAAGGTCGCCGCGGCCGGCAGTGCGGCCGACATTGCGGCGGACGACGGTCTTCGCCGCTACTACCTGGGACTGGTGCTGTGATGGGATCCTTCCTCGCATCTCGTGTCATGACCGACGTGTTTGGCGGCCTGGCGACCGGCGCCGTTGTCTCTCTCATCGCGCTCAGCCTCGTCATCATCTGGCAGTCCACCCACGTGCTCAACTTCGCCCAGGGCGCGATGGCGATGTTCGCGACCTTCGTGGGCATGAATCTGGTCTTTCACGGACTGAACTACTGGTTGTGCCTGCTGCTGTCGGTTCTCACTGGCATGGCGCTTGGGGGCGCGACCGAGAGGGTCCTGATCCGCCCGCTCTACGGCAAGCCCGAGATCAATCCGATCGTCGTCATGATTGGCTTCCTCGGTGTTATCGAGGCCGTGATCGCCTCCATCTGGACCACCAACATCTCGATGCTGCCCTCACCGTTCTCGCAGATCTACTACGAGTCGAATAAGCACACCATCTTGATCTCTCCGTTCATCATCTACGAAGTGAGCCTCGTGGCGATCGTGGTGGCGGCGATGGCGCTGCTCTTTCGCAAGACCAACCTCGGACTGCAGATGCGCGCGGCGGCGCTCGCCCCGGAGGTGTCGAAGTTGCTGGGCGTACGGGTGGGGCGCCTCTTGACCCTCGGCTGGATCCTCTCTACGGGGGTCGGCACGCTGGCGGCCGTCGTCGTCTCCACGGGCCAGGTTCTGGCGCCCACCAACATGGACGGAATCTTCGTGTCCGCCTTCATCGCGGCCGCGGTGGGCGGACTCGAGTCACCGATTGGCGCGATCGTGGCCGGGCTGCTAATTGGTCTCACTGAGCAGTTCATTCTCGACTTCTGGTCCACGAGCGTCGCACCCCTGT
>JAJYAC010000038.1 GCA_021779735.1 Actinomycetes bacterium | reverse complement strand
CGTTTCCGCGCTTGCGCGGCATTGACGACGGTTTCGTCGTGGCCCCGCCGGACCTGCTCGTCGGTGTGACGCCGGCGCGCCTGGCCCTGGCCTACCTACGCGGCATTGAAGAGCGTCCCGAGCCCGTCGTGCGTCTGCACCACGTCACCGTCGACGCCGTCACGGTGGCCGAGACGGTCTTGTCACTCGGCGAGCTCCTCCCACGCGCTGGGCGCCTTTCCTTTCGCGAGTTGACGGCGTCGCTCACGACGCGCATCGAGGTCATCGTGCACTTTCTGGCGCTGCTCGAACTCTGCAAACTCGGCCACGTCACGCTCGGCCAGGGGGCCACGTTCGGCGACGTCGCGATCGAGTGGATCAGCGGCGCCGGCGGACTTAGCGAAGAGGGGATTGACAGTTATGAGGGATGAACTCTCCCTGGCGCAAAAGCTCGAGGCGATGCTCACCGTCGCCCTCGAGCCCATCTCCGTCGAGGAACTCGCCGATGTCGCCGAAGAGGACGCCACCGTGGTCCGCGATGCCCTCGGGCAACTGCGCGAGGAGGCGTTGCGTGAACGGCGCGGGTTCGTCTACACCGAACTGGCGAGCGGGTGGGTCTTGCAGTCTTCACCCGACGTCGCGGGCGCGGTGACGCGCTTTGCCAATCGTGATGTGTCGCACCGACTGTCGTCCGCGGCCCTTGAGACTCTCGCGATCATCGCTTACCGTCAGCCCATCAGCCGTTCCCAGATTTCCGCGCTTCGCGGAGTCAACGTCGACGGGGTGTCACGCCTGCTCGAACAGCGCGGCTACATCGAAGAGCGGGGCCGCGCGAGCGGGCCCGGTCAGCCCGTGCTCTACGGCACCACCGAGCTCTTCCTCGATCGACTGGGACTGGCCTCGCTCGATCAACTCCCTCCCATCGAAGACTTCATGCCCGAGGTGGGCGTCGCGCGAGAGATCGCGGCCGAACTCGCCGACGCGCTGCCGCCCGAGGGGGCCTAGTTGGCCGACGACACCCACTTGGGCGAAGGCGAACGGATTCAGAAGTCCCTGGCGCGCGCGGGGTACGGGTCACGACGGGCGTGCGAGGAATTGGTGGTCGCCGGGCGCGTGACGATCGACGGGCGAGTCGCGGAACTGGGTAACCGCGTCGATCCGTCGACTCAGGTGATCTGCGTCGACGGCAAGCTCGCGCCCACCGCCCCCGCGACGGTGTACTACCTCTTGAACAAGCCCGACGGCGTCGTCACGACCGCCTACGACCCCCAGGGGCGCCCCACCGTCCTCGACTTCGTCGAGAGTGCCGTGCGGATCTTTCCCGTCGGGCGCCTCGACATGAACACCGAGGGCCTGATCATCTTGACCAACGACGGACGCCTCGCTCACCTGCTCACGCACCCGAGTTCGGGGGTGGCCAAGGAGTACCTCGTGCGCGTCGAGGGCGACCCGACCCCGGCGGCAATTCGCCGTCTGCGAGAGGGTGTGGAACTCGACGACGGCCTCACCAGCCCCGCGCAGGTCAGTCGGGTGAGCGAAGGTCTACTGCGCGTCGTCATTCACGAGGGACGCAACCGCCAGGTGCGTCGCATGTGCGCTGCCGTGGGCCACGAGGTGACGAGGCTCGTGCGAACGCGCATCGGTCCGATTCAAGACGCCACCCTGTCACCGGGAGCCTCGCGCCCGCTCTCCCTGGCCGAAGTGCGTCGTCTCATGGACGCGGTTGGCCTCAGCGAGGACATCGCCTCTACGATGCCTGCATGACATTGCCGGCACTGCGAGGACTGCGGGGCGCGACGACCTGTGACGAAGACACGCCCGAGGCGATTGCCGCGGCAGTCATCGAACTCATGCCGCAGATGATGGCGAGAAACGATCTCAGCCACGACGACGTCGTGAGCGTCATATTCACCACGAGCCCGGATCTCACGTCCGCGTTTCCGGCCACGGCCGCGCGCTCCATCGGCTTTGGCGACATCCCGCTGCTGTGCGCGAGCGAGATCGACGTACCGGGTTCGATGCGACGGTGCGTGCGGGTGTTGATGCACGTGATGACCACGCGCGAGCGAGCCCGGATGCACCACGTGTACCTGCGCAACGCGCAGAGCCTGCGCGATGACCTCCCGGAGTAGTCAGCGGGCCCACGTGATCGGCGTGGGGCTCATCGGCGCGTCGGTGGCCCTCGCCCTGCGCGAACGCGGCTGGCGGGTCACGGGCGAGGACCACGACCCGACGGTGGTGTCAGAGGCACTCGCCGCGGGCGTCCTCGACGAGGGAGACGCCGACCAGACCACCTCCCTCGTGGTGATCGCCACCCCCGCGGGTGTCGTCCTTGACGTCGCGCGAGCGGTGCTCGCGCGCTTCTCCTCGCCCGATCTCATCGTCACCGACGTCGCGGGCGTGAAGACGACGATTGTCGGTGGCGTCGACGACCCACGTTTTCTCGGCGGACACCCCATGGCCGGCTCCGAGCAGCGCGGATGGCGTAGCGCTCGCGCGGACATGTTTCGCGGCTGCACCTGGGTTCTCACACCCACCGACCACACGCGCGCGCAGACGTACACGCGACTTCATGGAGTCTTGCGAGAGCTCGACGCGAACGTCGTGGCGGTATCCGCGTCCGACCACGATCGGCTCGTGGCCCTCGCGAGCCACGTGCCCCACGTCCTCGCCGGTGCCCTCATGAACGAGGCGTCGCGCACCGCTGAGGAGGACGCGGTGCTACTCCAGCTGGCCGCCGGGGGCTTTCGCGACATGACGCGCATCGCCGCGGGCGACCCCTCGATCTGGCCCGACGTACTCATTGAAAATCGCGACGCGGTCCTCTCGACACTCGACTCACTGACCGAGCGTCTCTCGCGGGTGCGCCGGGCCATCGTCGAGGGCGATCGGGTCACCATCGGCTCGACGTTGCGCGATGCGGCGCTGGCGCGCCGACAGCTGCCGGGGCGCGCCCTCAGCTCGGAAAATCTGGCGTATCTGCGCGTGGGCGTCTCGGACCAACCCGGCGTCCTCGCGCTGGTCACGCGCGCGGCGTCGGACCTGCTCGTGAACATCTACGACATCGAGATCGCCCACGGCATCGAGGGCGCCAGTGGCACCCTGCTGCTCGCCGTAGACGCCACACAGGCCGATCGGCTGGCCGGAGAACTACGCAACCTTCACTTCAGTGTGGCGGAGGAGTCGTGAGCGAGGTGCGCCTCGAGGGAGCACAGCGCCTGCGAGGACGCGTGCGTGTGCCCGGAGACAAGAGCGGGTCGCATCGGGCCCTCATGCTCGGAGCCCTCGCGTCGGGCAGCTCAACAGTCACGGGACTCTCCGGCGGTGAGGACGTCGCGGCGACGGCGCGCATCGTCTCGCAGTTGGGCGCGGAAGTACTGCTCGAGAACGAGCGGGTCATCGTGAGGGGACCACTCAAGGGGCTGCGCGCGAGCGACGACGCGCTCGACTGTGGCAACTCCGGTACCTCGATGCGACTCTTCGCGGGCATCGTGGCCGGCATCGAGGGGCGTCACCAACTCGTCGGCGACGCGTCGCTGTCGCGACGTCCGATGGATCGCGTGGCCCGGCCGCTTCGCCTCATGGGCGCCGAAGTCGAGGGACACGGCGACGCGTTGACTCCGCCGTTGCGCATCTCCGGCGCGGCGCCACTGCACGCGATCGACTACGACGTGCCGGTCGTGAGTGCGCAGGTGAAGTCCGCGATCCTCTTCGCGGGGCTCGCGGCCGATGGACCGACGACTGTGCGCGAAGCGACGCGCACTCGTTCGACGACCGAAGACATGCTTCTCGAAGCAGGCGTCTTGTTGCGAGTGACGAACGTGCGAGAGGGACGCGAGGTCACCATTGAACCCGGGCGCCCCGAGGCCCGCACCTGGCGGGTGCCCGGTGATCCCTCCCAGGCGGCCTTCTTCGCGGTTCTGGGAGTCGTGCACCGCGACGCGCAGATCAACATTGCGCCCATCGACCGCACCCCCGAGCGTGTCGGCTTCGTCGACGTTCTCCGACGCATGGGAGCGAATCTCGCGTGGGGAGACGACGGATCCTTGCGCGCCGAGACCTCGCCGCTGCTCGCCACGGAGATCTGGGCCGCGGAGATCCCGTCTGTTGACGAGGTGCCGGCCCTGACCGTGGCCGCCGCCGCCGCCCACGGAGTCACGGCTTTTCGAAACATGGGCGAGCTTCGAGTAAAGGAGTCAGACCGCTTCGCCGGTTCGCTCGCGCTCGCTCGCGCCCTCGGGTGCGCGACGTGGAGCGAGGGGGACGACTTTTACGTGCGCGGCCTCGAGGATTCGGCGGCCTTCGCCGACCTGCACGTCGAGGTCGAACTCGATCACCGCATGGTGATGGCGGCCGCCGTAGCGGCGCTCGCGGGACACGGTGGAACGATTCTTGGCGCGACGAGCGTCTCGTCGAGCTACCCGACATTCTTTGAGCACCTAGCATCACTGCAATGAGCGGCGCGATCATTGCGATCGACGGTCCGGCGGGCTCGGGCAAGTCAACGGTGGCGCGCACCCTCGCCGACGCTCTGGGGTGGTCGTTTCTCGACACGGGAGCCATGTATCGCGCGGTCACCGTAGAGGCACTGTCGCGCGGGGTCGACGTGAACGACGCGGGCGCCCTCGCCCAACTCGCCACGAGTGTCGTACTGACGACCACGCCGCGAGTCACGGTCAACGGCCGCGACGTCGAGGACGAGATCCGCACTGAAACCATCAACCGGGCGGTCTCGGCGGTGGCGGCCAACGCTGACGTGCGCCGCGCGATGGTACGCCGCCAGCGCGAGTGGGCCGCGGCCCAGAGCGCTGGCACGGTGGTGGAGGGTCGAGACATCACGACGGTGGTCTTTCCCCACGCCACGCTCAAGATCTATCTCACGGCGAGCCTCGAAGAACGCAGCCGCCGGCGCGGCGATGAGGATCCGGCCTCGGTCGCGCGACGAGACGAAGTTGACTCGACACGCGAGACATCGCCCCTGCGTCGGGCCGAGGGTGCGACGGTGATAGACACGACGGGTCGAACCGTCGAAGAGGTGGTGGGAGAGATTATCGAATGTCTGAACACGCAACGCTCGAGATAAATCCCCGCAAGACCTTGGTCTATCGCCTCGTCGCGGGCTTACTGACGTTCTTGTCATTCGTCATGTACCGACCACGGGTGACGGGCAAAGAGAACATTCCCCTCGTCGGGCCCGTTCTCATTGCACCCATACATCGTTCGAACGTCGATTTCGCCTTCACGCTCTTCATCTCGCCTCGCAAGGTCTTCTTCATGGCCAAGGACAGTGTCTTTCGTGTCCCGATCCTCGGCACTCTCTTGCTGCACCTCGGGGCATTTCCCATCAAGCGCGGCACGGCTGATCGCGAGAGCATGGCCCTCGCCGAGGAGGTACTGCGTCGCGGGCACGCGCTGGTGCTCTTTCCTGAGGGCACGCGCAAGGAGGGACGCTCTGTCGCTCAGCTGCGCGACGGAGCCATGTTCGTGGCCGCGCGCACCGGCGCGACCGTGGTGCCCGTGGGCGTGGGCGGATCAGAAAAGGCGATGCCCCCGGGAAAGAAGTTGCCCCGCCCGGCGCGCATCCGCATCGTGGTCGGCGAGCCCATCGCCCCGCCCTCGGGTGAAGGGCGCGTCGCGCGAAGTGCCATCACCGCCAAGAGCGAGGAACTTCGCGTCGAACTCGAGCGCGTCTACCAGCAGGCGCTCGACGCGCGCACTTAGCGCTCGCGCCACCAGGTGGCAAAGACCACCCGGGCGTAGCGAAACCCGAAGAGCCAGTTCGCGCCCTTCTTCGTGGTGCCCGACTGGCGGGGGTGCCACACCGTGGGTACCTCGGCCGAACGCCAGCCCCGCTTGAGACAGGTGATGAGAAGCTCCGCGGTCTGGTACTGCTCTTGGGTCAGTCGGTCGATAACGTCGGCGAGCATCGAGACGCGCAGCGCGCGATATCCCGTGGATGTGTCGGTGAGCTTCGCGCCGGTCATGCGATTCATGATGAAGGAGAAGAAGTACACGCCGGCCTTGCGAAAGCGGTCTGAGGTGTGGTCCTGGCCCTTGCGTCGACTGGCCACGACGAAGTCGGCGTCGTCGCCCAGCAGGGGAGCGAGCACGTCGGGAATCTCAGCCGGGTCGTTTTGTCCATCCGCGTCGAGGGTCACCACGTACTTCACCCCGTGATCGATGCAGTAGCGATACGTCACCTGCAGGGCGACTCCGTGGCCGAGGTTCACGGGAAATTCGATGACGACGGCGTTCGCGAAGCTGCGCGCGATGTCGGCGGTCTTGTCGTCGCCACCGTCGACGACCACGAGGATGGTGTAGGGCTCACCGTTGATGGTGGTCGGCATCGCCTCGAGGACGGCACCGATGTTGCACTCTTCTTCGTAGGCGCAGATGGACGCGACGATCGGCTCGGGGACGTAGCCGGGCCGCTCCGCCTCGAGTTGGGCCATGGCCTGGCCAATGGCGTAGGAGCGCAACTTCGTGAGTCGTCGCTTTTCGAGGTCGTGGCTGGCCATGATGTCCTTAGAGAGAGTGGGCGTGGGCGAAGACGCGTTGAACCATCGGTTCAAAGTGCTCGAGGGTCTCGTGGGAGTACGCCGGGTCAAATGACGTCTGATCCCACTGGTCGGCGAATCGTTCGGCCAAGGCGAACCACGGCTGATCGCGGTGGCGCTCTCGCAGATCAGGATCCATGCCGAGGTACTCGTAGTAGTAGCGCCCCTGAAAATCCTGATGGTACGCGATCATCGCGTAGACCTCGTCGCGCACGTACGGGCGCAAGATCTCCGCGGCGATGCGAGGGTGATTGGGCACCGAGATCAGCTTGCCGACGTCGTGCAAGAGCGAGGCCACGATGACCTCCTCGTCCGCGCCGTCTCGTTCCGCGCGGGTGGCCGTTTGGAGGGCGTGAACCAACTGGTCGACACTGAAGCCATCGGTCACGTTGGAGAGTCCACGTACCATGTCTAAGAGCTGGCGCGCGACTCGCGGCTGAGCGGCGATCGTCTCTTCCGCGATGACCATCCACTGCTCGCGCGTCGAGACGTCCATACTCGCGAAGGAATTCACAAAGAGAGTATACCGGCCGACCTGTCGCGCACCGGACTAGTGACCAGACGTAGCAAGGACTTGGGCCGCAGTGAAGTCGCGGTCGAGGGTCGCGTCAAACGTCGAGGGGCGAGGCGTGCCCAGGCACACGTCGAGCAGGGCGGCGAGAGTGCGCAGGGTCTCGCGAAGCTCGGGCGGGGGAGGAAAGTACTCGTCTTCGACGGTCACCGTGTGCACGCTGACTCCCTCGCGCGGATCCAGTGCGTCGAGGACCTCGTTGACGAGCGACTCCGGGGCACTGGCCCCGGCCGTCACGGCCACCGTGCCCGTGAGGTCTTCGGGGAGGTCTCGCGCTCCGTTGACCCGAAAGACGCGTTGCGCGCCGCTCGCCGAGGCCACGGTGGCTAGCGCCACGGTGTTCGAGGAGTTCGCCGAGCCAATTACGACCACGGCGTCCGCGTCGGCGGCGATCGATCGCAGCGCCGCCTGACGATTGGTCGTCGCGAAGCACAGGTCGCTGCGGTTGGGCATCCAAATCTCCGGAAAAGTCATCTGGGCGTAGTCGCGCAGATGCTGCCACTCGTCGAGGCTGAGAGTGGTTTGGCTCAGCAGGGCCACGGGTCCGTTTAGTCCTCGCAACTTCTCGATGTCTTCAATCGACTCGATGAGGTGCACGGAGTCGGGCGCGACGGCCATCGTCCCGACGGCCTCCTCGTGACCTTCGTGACCGACATAGAGAACGGTGTAGCCCTTGCGAGCGCGTACCTTGAGTTCGTGGTGGACCTTCGTTACCAGGGGACACACGGCGTCAATCACCGTGCCACCGCCGCGGCGCGCGGCGTCGATCACCTGGGGTGGGGAACCGTGAGCCGAGAGCATGACTGGCGCGCCACGGGGCACGTCGGCTACGTCGTTGACGAAAACGACGCCCAAAGAGGTGAAGTGGTTGACGACGAACTGGTTGTGGACGATCTCGTGGTAGCAGTAGACGGGCGCTTCAAAGACCCGAGTCATCCAGTCGAGGGCCTTGATCGCCTTCTCCACCCCGGCGCAGAAGCCTCGCGGGGCGGCTAGCAGGACCCGATCCACACTCACGCGACCAGCCTAGTGAGGTCGTGCGCCGCGCCATTAGGCTGGCGGGGTGTCGGGCGCCCGCATTTCCTCGATTTCCCTTGACTCGCCCGCCGCGAGCGTCGATTTGGCCGTCGGTGATGAGTTGGTGAGCATCAACGGACGCGAGCCCACGGACATCATCGAGTACCAGCAACTCGTTGACTCCGAGCGAGTGACGCTCCTCGTGCGCCGCGAGGGAGAGTCCTTGTCGCGCAAGGTCACCATTGACAAGGAGGCGGGAGCGCCGCTGGGGCTGTCCATTGACTCGGCCGTCTTTGACCGCATCCGCACGTGCGACAATCACTGCACATTCTGCTTCATCTACCAGCTGCCCAAGGGCCTTCGCCGGTCGCTCTACGTGAAGGACGATGACTTTCGGCTGTCGTTTCTCTACGGTAACTACACCACCCTCACGCGTTTTACCGAGTTTGACCTCGAGCGCGTCATCGACGAGAAGCTCTCACCGCTGTACGTCTCGATTCACACGACGAATCCTGAATTGCGCGCGGAAATGTTGCGCAACCCTCGAGGCGCGACCAGTCTGCGCTGGTTGCGCGAGCTGCTACACGCCGGCATCGAGGTCCACGGCCAGGTCGTGGTCTGTCCGCAGGTCAATGACGCAAGCGAACTCGAGCGCACACTCACTGACGTTCTCACGAGCTACCCGTCGCTCGCGTCGCTCGCGCTGGTGCCCGTTGGGGTGAGCGACTTCTCTCTCGAAGAGTCAATGCGCCCGCACACGAGCGAGGAAGCTCGGCGCGTCGTCGAGCTCGCCGAACGCTTTCACGACCTCGCCCACGAGATGGGCCTGAGCGTGAGCATCAACGCCAGTGACGAGTTCTACCTGGTCGCAGGCCTCGTACCGCCGCCGGCGACGTACTTTGACTCGCTCGACCAAGCCGAGAACGGTATTGGTCTCGTCGCGGCCTTTCGCGAGAGCTTCCTGCACCACCGACCGATGAGCCCCCTGGGCACCGGCTTCTTTCAGAGCGTGGACGGCGCGCCCGCCTGGGGGTACCGGGCGCCGCGCGGTTCCTCGCACGCGAACGCCGGGCGAGCCGTCACGATTCTGACGGGCGAGTACGCGGCGCCTATCTTGCGCGATCTGCTCGAGCAAGTCGGCCACCGCGACGTCGTCGTGCGCGCCGTACCCAACACGTACTTCGGAGGAAATATCAAAGTAGCTGGTCTCTTGACGGGACACGACCTATCACTGGCGCTCGCGGAACTGCCCGACGACACCCTCGTGCTCATTCCCGACGTGTGCGTCAATGAGGGACGCTTCCTGGACGGCGTTACCCTCGCGGAATTGACCCGTTCCGTACGTACGGTTCCCACTACGGGGCTGGACCTGCGCCACGTCCTTGACGAGGTCGCGGCGACGACCCTGGTGCCCTCGTGAGTCGTAAGCAAGTCGTCATCGTCGGGAGACCCAACGTCGGCAAGAGTTCGTTGGTTAACCGCCTCGCGGGCAAGCGCGTGGCCGTCGTTGAAGAGCACCGGGGCGTCACTCGCGACCGCAAGAGCGTGGAGATTGACTGGCGTGGCGTGAGCTTCGACGTGGTCGACACTGGGGGGTGGACCCCGGGTGGAGACGACCTTCAGTCCAAGGTTTCTCAACAGGCCGATACCGCTTTAAGTGGCGCGGACCTGGTCCTCCTGGTGGTGGACGTCACGACGGGAGTCGTCGACGAGGACGTCCACGCGGCTCGCTGGGCTCTGCGCAGTGGTCGGCCGATTCTGCTCGTGGCCAACAAGGTCGACGACACGATTCACGACGCGCAGAGTTGGGAATTCCTCCAACTGGGCGTGGGCGAGCCCCACTCGATCAGCGCCCTACACGGTCGAGGCGCCGGCGACTTGCTCGACGCGATCGTCGACCGGCTCATCGAGAACGAAACTGACGAGTCTGATGTTCTCGAAGAGCCCGACGACGGAGCGTTGCGGGTGGCGATCGTCGGACGGCCCAACGTGGGTAAATCGACACTCTTCAACTACCTCATTGGCGAGGAACGCTCGGTCGTGCACGATATGCCCGGCACCACGCGCGACGCCATCGACACCGTTGTTCAGACCGATCAGGGACTCATCCGGTTCATCGACACCGCCGGCATGCGCCGACGCGCCAAGACCAAGGCGGGACTAGAGACCTACGCCGTGCTGCGCAGCCTCGAGGCCCTGGATCGCGCCGACATCGCAGTACTCGTGATCGACGCCACTGTGGGAGCCACGGGCCAGGACCAGCGCCTCGCTGAACGGATCGCGGGGGCGGGCTGTCCGGCGATCGTGGTATTGAACAAGTGGGAGCTGATTGCCACCGATGAGCGCCCGGCGGTGCTCGCCAAGCTCGCCGATCGTCTCGCGTTCTTGGGCAGTGCGCCCGTGCTGAAGACCACTGCCACGTCAGGTCGCGGCGTTCACCGACTGCTGCCCGCGCTCGCGGTGGCCGCGGCCGATTACTCGACACGAATTCCCACGGGCATCTTGAACCGGGCCATTCGAGATCTTCAGATTAAGCAACCGGCCCCGACTGGAAAGATCCGCTACGCGGTCCAGGGTGCGAGCGAGCCGCCCACCTTCACGCTCTTTGTCGCGGGACGACTTCCCGCGACGTACCTGCGCTACGTCGAGCGAAGCCTGCGAGAGCGTTTCGAACTGGGATCGACGCCTCTGAGAGTACGAGTGCGGGTCGAGTAGTGGCCGCGTGGTGCGAACACTGCGATCGTCCGGTCGAGGGGGACGTCTGTGACGTCTGCGGCCACTCCGTCGCCGCAGCTCAGCGTGAACCAATGCCGTGGCGTTGGCGCTTCTTCATCGTCGTCACGGTCATCTACCTGATATGGCGTCTGTACCAGTTAGTTTCGTGGCTGAGCCACTAGCAGGGGGAGTGAATGCCGATCTACGCACTAGGTGAGCGAGTACCCGACATCCACGCCGACGCGTTCGTACACCCCGACGCCGTCGTCATCGGCGACGTGCGCATTGGTGCGCTCTCGTCGATCTGGCCCGGGGCGGTCTTGCGCGGCGACTACGGGACCATTCTCGTGGGCGAGCGCACGTCCATCCAAGACGGCACGATCGTCCACGCGGTCGCCGAGTTTCCGACGGTCGTAGGCAGTGACTGCGTGGTGGGTCACAACGCGCACCTTGAAGGTTGCGTCATTCATGATGGTGCGCTGGTGGGCAGCGGCTCGGTGGTCCTGCACCACGCCGAGGTGCACACGGGGGCGACAGTCGCCGCCGGGGCCGTCGTACGAAATCGCACCCACGTGCCCTCGGGCGCTCTGGCCGTAGGCGTACCGGCGACGGTAAAGGACGGCGCGAGCGACCGTGGTGCGATTGCAGAGGGCGCCGCTCTCTACGTCGCCAACGGCCAGCGCTACAAGAAGGACTTGCGCGCGCTCTAAGTATTGGAAATCGACACGAGCTGCTCGAGCGCGCTCGCCGCACGACCCTCGCGCACGCTGGCGGCCGCCAGGTCAAAGCCCTCGCGCAGGGTGCTGGCCCGTCCGGCCACGATGAGGGCGAGTCCCGCGTTGGCGCAGGCCACGTCAAAGACAGGTCCCTCGGTGCCATCGAGAAAACGGCGCACCACGTCGACGTTG
>JAJYAC010000037.1 GCA_021779735.1 Actinomycetes bacterium | reverse complement strand
TTTCGTGAGGGTGCTTTCGCGTTATGTGGTCTCGAATGATAGAACTGGTTTAGGCCAATTGAATCCCTGGAGGTATATCGTGTTGTCCTCATTTCGTCGGGTAGTGCGTCATGGTGCGTTCGCAGTTCTCGCGGGTGTGCTCTCTCTCGCTGGTCTCAGCCTGCCCGCGGGCGCGGCGACCACTGTGGGAACCATCACCGGTGCCGCATCAGTTTCGAGCACCCTGAGTGCGACGATCTCGGGCGGAACGGGACAGTACTCGTACCAGTGGTACGACTGCTCCGCCCCCGTGACGGCGGGCGCGACGGTGCCGGGGACATGCAGCGCGGCAACTGGATCCGGAAACTCGGGGACGGTCCCCAACGCGACCACGTCGGTGAGTTACCTGCTGGCGGCGACCGACTACGGCTTCTACGTCACGGTCGCGGTTACGGACACCACCCCCACGACGGCGGTGTCGGCATCGACCACGCTCGTGACCGAGCCCGCTCCCGCAGTGGCCGTCTCGCCGTCACTGGCCCTCGTCTCCTCGGCCACTCTCGCGGGAACCGCCCAGACGCTCTCGGGCGCGACCGCGAGTTTCACGGGCTCGAACCTCAACTACTCCTACCAGTGGTGGGACTGCACGACCCAGCAGACCGGTTACACCTCGAGCCTGCCCTCGGGGTGTTCGCCCATCTCGGGCGCGACCACGAACGCCTACACCTACGCGGTCACTGACATTGGCTCCTTCGTCATGGTCTCGGTGACGGCGACCAACCACACCGGTTCGATCACCCTGTACTCTCTCTCGAGCACGGCCGCGATCTCCGGTAGTGCGCCGAGCATCAGTGGCAGCGCGTGGCCCACCCAGGGCAGCCAGACCTCCTACAGCGTTCAGGTGGCCAACGTGGGCACGTGGCTCGGCGATCCCCACCCCGCGACCTTCAACGTGACGTGGTACCGGTGCACGTCGCCCTCCGCCGCCGGGACGACCCTCGGGGCGTCGTGCAGCGCGATACCCGGATCGACCACCACGGCCTCGAGCGCGACCACTGGCTACACCTACACCTTCACCTCCGCTGACGTCTCGAAGTACCTCGTCGTCGGCGTCTCGGCGAACAACGGCATCCTCAACTCGTACGTGGCCTACTCGATGAACAGCGCCGTTGTCACGGGCGTGGCGCCCGCGGTCGCGGTCTATCCCGTCATCTCGGGCACGCCCGCCACGGGCAACACGCTGAGCGTGAACACGGGAACCTTCACTGGACTGCCGGTGCCGGCGAGCTTTTCCTACGCCTGGTTCACCTGCGCCTCGAACCCCACCTTCTCGGGCTCTGGCGGTAACTCCCCGGGCCTGCCGAGCGCGCTGTCGCCCTACGGCTGCACGCAGATGAGCTCGAACACGAACACTCAGCTGTTGAGTGTCACGGGCGGCTACATCATCGCCGAGGTCTCCACCAACAACGGCGTGGGCGCGTACTACTACTTCACGGCCCAGGTGGGACCGGTGAGCGGCCCGACGCCGCCAACCGGTGGCGTCTCGATCACGCAGTCGAGTAACGGCGTCTTCACCTCGAGCTCGAGTCTCACCGGTGGTGTGCCGACGCCCAGCTACTCCTACCACTGGTACACGTGCTCGAGTCCCCTGGCGTCCTCGAACGCCACGGCCACCCCGCCGACTCTCACGGGATGTCTCAGCGGGTACAACACCTCCACCGGCACGACCTACACGGTCTCGGCCGCCGACGTCACGCACGCGGCGGGTGGCGGTCTCATGCTCGTCGTGACGGCGATCAACAACAGCCTCACGACGTACGCGTGGTCGGGCACGACCACTCTCGCCAACACCGCGCCCACGGCGGGCTCGGTGACGATCACGGGCACTGGCTACCTCTCGTCCACCCTGACCGCGGTGCCGTCCTTTAGCGCCATTCCCGCGCCGAGCTTTTCGTACCAGTGGTACGACTGCCCGTCGAGCCCGGTGAGTGTGCCGGGTTCGTGCGCGGCCATCAACGGCGCGACCGGGGCGACCTACACGCCCACGGCGCTCGCCGAGGCGGCCCTCAACAGTGGTGCCGACTACGTGTACGTGGGCGTGACGGCCAACAACCTCGTCGGCTCCCCCTCGACCGTCTACTCGGGTAGCGGCGTGCTGCTGCTCACCCAGGCCCCCTCGAATGTGACGTACCCGAGCGTGCCCGCGAGCGCGACGACCTCAACGCCCCTGGCCGCGAATCCCGGGACTTGGTACGGCGCACCGTACCCGACGTTCACCTACCAGTGGTACGTGTGCACCTCACCGATTTCGGCCGGTGCGGGACTGCCCAGCTGCGCGGCAATCCCCCTCGCCACGGCTTCGACCTACACTCCCTCGGGCAGCTACGTCGGTGACTACTTCGCCGTCGCGGTGACCGGCAACAACGGTGTCCTGATCGGCCTGACGTCGACCGCGGTGACCGTTCACTCGGCCTCGACGTCGACGCCCCTCGTGGCCTCGATCGCCATCACCGCGATCGCCATCTCGGGCACGCCCGCCGTGGGCAACTCGCTGAGTGTCACCGCGACGGTGACCGCGACGGGCACCTACACGACGAGCTACCAGTGGTACCAGTGCACGAGCGCGGTCATCCAGTCAACGACGATGCCCTATGGCTGTAGCGCAATCGTGGGGGCGAACGGCGCGAGCTACGTGCCCACGGCCTCTCAGGTGGGCTACTACCTCACCGCCCAGGTGACGGTCTCGAGTGGACTGGGCACGGCGACGGAGTTCGCCGCGGCGAGCGCCGCGGTCACCACGAGCGTGCCGGGCGCGCCGACGTCAGTCATCGCCTCGTCCGGCGTGGGACAGGTCGTGGTCAGTTGGACCGCGTCACCGCTGGGTCTGGCGGCGACGTCGTACACCGTGACCGCGAACACCGGAGCGACCTGCACCTCCTCGACGACGACTTGCACCGTGACCGGCCTGCTCAGTGGCACCTACTACTCCTTCAGCGTGACCGCGACGAACGCCTACGGCACGAGCCCGGCGTCGGCTGTCTCGGCCCAGGTCATGCCGGGCAAGACGGCACCCACGGCGCCCAGCGCGGTCACCGGCGTCGCCCAGTCCCAGGCGGTCGCCGTCTCCTGGACGGCCGCGAACCAGAACGGGGCGCTCATCACCTCCTACACGGTGACCTCGTACCCGGGTGGATTCACCTGCACGAGCGCGGGCACGTCGTGCACGGTGATCGGTCTCACCAACGGCACGGCGTACACCTTTAGCGTGACCGCGACCAACTCGGTGGGCGTCGGCCCGTCTTCGTTCGCGAGCGCCGCGGTGACGCCGCGGGCCATGGTGCCCAACGCGCCGGCGTTGGCGAACGTCGTGGCGGCCAATCGCGCGCTGAAGGTCTCCTGGAGTGGCGCGGGCGCCAACGGTTCACCGGTTACGGGCTACATCGCGACGGCGATCCTCGGTGCGACGGCTCACACGTGCACGACGACGGCCCTTACCTGCACGATCACCGGGCTCAACCCCGGCGCAACGTACCAGGTGAGCGTGGTCGCCACGAGCGCCGCCGGTAGTTCACTGTCCTCGGCGAGCCTGGCGGCGCGAGTCGCCGGTGCGCCGGGGGCGCTGCGCGTGATTCGCAAGTACACGACGGCCGCAGCCATCGTGATCGTCGTTTCGGTGCCGGCCAACAACGGTGCGCCCATCTTGCGCTACCAGTACTACCTGGCGGGCAAGGGTTGGGTGAACGCCGGCACGAGTCGGGTCATCATCATCCGCGGTCTACGCGCCAGGACGACGTACTCGGTCACGGTGCGTGCGGTGAATGCGGCCGGCTTCGGTCCGTTCCCCAAGATCTTCGCCATGCGCACGCTCTAGTAGTCACACCCTGAAGTCACCGAGCCCCGGCCTTCTGGCCGGGGCTCGGTGACGTTAGGGCCCCGCGACGTGCGCCGTCAGCGTGTTGAGGTCGGGGAGAAGAGCCTCCAGTGACCCTCGGAGATGACCTCGACGCCGGCGTCGGTCACCCTGAGGGCGCTCTGGTCGTCGATCGCGTAGGTCGCCACGGCGAGGTCCGCCGCCCAGCGCTCGATGTTCGCGCTCGAGCTGTCCTCGAACATCGGGTCCGGGTTGTCGAGGTGCACGCCCAGGGCGAAGTCCACGAGTCCCAGCGCTCGCTCGCCCTCGAGAGCCACGTCGCTTTCTGGTGGCAAGAACTCCCTGTTCCACTCGTAGTCACAGTTGTGCGCCGTCAGCACGATGCTCCCGGCGCTCACCCCGACGTACACGAGGTTCTCGAGCGTGCTCAAGAGGTCGGCGAGACCGGAGCGACGCATCCAGTAGCTCAGGTACATCACGTGGCCACCCCACACGAGGAGGGCGTCCGTCTCGCGCAGCGTGGGCACCCAGCTCTCGCGCGGAATGCTGGTTAGCGCCGTGAGCTCCAGTAATCCGAGTGATTTCCAGCCCAGGTTGCACAGGGGGCTCTTTCCCGCGCCGCTCAGTGCCTCCCAGGCCCTCGCGCCACCGCCGGGGAAGGGGTAGATCCCCGTGGGAACGAAGAGGGCGCTCGACTCGGCGATCGGCTTTTCCAGCAAGTTAGTCAGGGCGTCGTGAATACTGGCGTTCGCGATGCTACTGGACGTTAGAAGCAACTTCACGATTTCCCCCATTGACTCGCCCCGTACGCCGAGCAGATCCGTTTTAGCGCCCTCGCGCACTCACTAGACGCCGGGCCCATTTGCGTGGCGCGCTGCGAGTCGTGGGGGCTGTCCACGTGACCATGAACCAGGCCGCCGTCTCACGGGGTCCAGGTCGTCGCGGGTTCTCGCTCGTCTAGAGCGAGAGGCGCGCGGCGACGTCGCGCCACTCTGCCCGCGTCGAGGCGTCGCGTCCCGCGCCACCGAGAATCTGCAGGCACACGTGATCGGCGCCCGCGCTGACGTGGCTGGCGATCACCTCAGAGACGTCGTCGTTGACGTGGGCGACGATCGCCTCGCACAGGCGCGTCGAACCCCCGCGCACGAAGTCCTCGTCGGAGAAGCCCAGGCGACGCCAGTGCTCGCGGTAGTTCTCGAGGCCCGTGTAGAACTCGAGGTGGGTGTGGGCGCGTGCCAGGTACTCCTCGCGGCTCTGGCCGATCACGAGAGCCTGTTCGACCGCGAGGAAGGAGGTCCCGAGGATCTCTCTCGCGCGTGCGGTGTGCTCGGGGGTGGTGTTGTAGGTGTGCGCGCCGTGGGCCCTCTCGCTCGCGAGGCCCAGCATGTGCGGCCCTAGCGCGGCGATGACCCGTGTGACCGGCTCGTCCTTCTCGGCCGCCACCATGGGGGCCGCGTCGAGGGCCTCGAGGTAAGACGACATAGCTGCGACGGGCGAGTGGTAGTCGTGTCCGCGCAGGCGCTCTACGAGGGGTCGGTGGCTCACGCCGAGACCTAAGAGAAAGCGCTGGTTGTAGGCGCCAGAGAGCGTGCGCGTCGCGTTGGCTGTCGCCACGGCGTCACGGCCCCAGATGGAGGCGATGCCGGTCGCCACCACCAGGCGCGAACTGCTCGCGAGGTAGAGCCCGGCCGCGCTGAAGGCCTCGCGGCCCCAGGCCTCGGGCACCCACAGGGCGCCGTATCCGAGTTCGTCGAGCTCCGCGACCGCCTCGGTGGCCTCGTGGGGGGCGAGGGCGTCGAGGGTCATCGTCCAGATTCCGACGGTGCCGCGAAGGCGCTCGAGCACGCTCACGCCCTCACGCTATCGCCCGCGCCGGGGGCGGGCACAATGGAGGAGTGTTCTACGGGCTCAGCGCACTCAGTGCGGTACTCCTCTTCGCGGGCCTGACGGCGCTGCTGCCCGCGCGGCGCGGGGTGCTCGCGGCCCTCGCCTATCCGGTGGGCTGGATCGCCGGCGAGCTGTGCTACTACGCGCTTCTCCTCGAGGTGGCGGTGCTCGCCTACTACTTTCTCCACGACACGCCGAGTGGCTGGCACGTGGGGGTCGCGATCGCCCTCGGGACAGCCGTCGTCGTTCTCGAGGGCGTGCTGGTGGGGGCACTCCTAGGCGCGCGCGGGGTCGTCGCGCGCGCGCTTCGTGCCCACGAGCAGCCCCTCGACCTCGAGAGTCGCGAGCGCGTCGGCAGTTGGCTCAAGAGCGCGATGCTCATCTCGCTACACCCGCGAGACCTGCAGCGCTCGACGAACATCGCCTACGGAGCCCACCGGCGTCACCGCCTCGACGTGTGGCGACGCGCGACGACGCCCGCCGACGCGCCGGTCATCTTCTACCTGCACGGGGGCGCGTGGACCTTTGGCGACAAGCGCGAGCAGGGCCGGCCCATGCTCCACGAGTTCGTCGCGCGCGGCTGGGTGGTCGTGACCGCGAACTACCGCCTGGCGCCGCGCGATCCCTGGCCCGCCCAGATTCAAGACGTCACGCGCGCTCTCGCGTGGGTGAAGACGAACGTGGCGAACTACGGCGGGGATCCCGCGCGCGTGGTGGTGTCCGGTGGCTCGGCCGGGGGGCATCTCGCGGCCCTGCTCGCCCTGACGAGTGAGGACCCCACGTGGCGCCCCGACGACGTCGACGTCGCCGACTGGGCGCTCGCGGGGGCCATTCCCTTCTACGGGGTGCTCGAGATGACCGGCGACGAGCGCTTCTGGCGCGGGCTCGGGGCGGGGATACGCCGCCTGCTCGAGCACCGCGTCGTCCAGGTCCCCCTCGAGGGACACGAGGACCTCTACGAGTCGCTCTCGCCGCTCTCGCGCATCCACGCCGACGCGCCGCCCTTTCTCGTCGTCCAGGGCGTCGTCGACACGCTGGTGGACGTGAACGTCGCGCGCGGCTTCGTCGAACGCTTTCGCGAGGTGGCGCGCTCTCCCATCTACTACGTCGAGCTGCCCCTCACCCAGCACGCCTACGACGTCACCGCGAGCGCGCGCACGAGCGCGACCACGCGCGCGGCGATCGCCTTCGCCGGGTCAGTGGTGGCGAGACGCGGCGAATGACGCTAAAACGGTGATCAACCTTCTACGTAGATTGGCGGCAGACCATGAGATTCCTGGCCCACTCTCATGTGCTCAAGTTGACGGCCACGCTGATGAGCGTGATGGGTGTGACACTCCCCTCGCACGCCACGATCCCCAGTAGTCGTCCGCTGGGGCGTTCGGCTCACGCCACCTGCGCGCCCGTGTGGTTCATTGGTGCGCGCGGATCGGGCGAGAAGGCCCTCAAGTCTCAGTACGGCTTGGGCATCGAGGTGTACAAAATGGAGCAGGCGGCGAGAGATTTTCTCGGCCACGCCGGCGTTCGACTCTCCGTCCTCGCGGACGTGTACCAGGCGGCCAGCGTCAAGGTGCTCGTGCCGTCCACGTCAGAAGCGGAGAACTTCCTTACGTCGCCGGGAGCCATTCCCTACTACATAGATCACAACGCTGATCCCTACTTGGCGAGCATCACGGCCGGGATTACCGATGCCGAGAACGCCCTGAGAACGGTTCTCACCTTGTGTCCTAACGCACAAATCATCATGGCCGGATACTCCCAGGGCGCCATCGCGATGCACGACGCTGAGGTGTCACTGGCCCAAAACTCTCCCAGTGAGTTCTCACACATCGCCGCCACACTTTTGCTCGGAGATGGCGATCGAGTGCCCTCGACGCGAGCTCACCTCTTCGGCTCGGCGTCGTCCTCGGCATCAGGAATTCGCGTCGCGCTCCATCTGGTACGTCCAGTGGACGTGCCGTCGCCCTCGAGCACCGCGGAGATCGCTGATCGAGGAGACATCGTCGCCGACTTCTCCTTCTTGGGCGACTGGACGGTGGGCGCGAAGGTACACACGGGCTACCAGAAGAACCAGCGTGACCAGAACATGCTGGCCGCCGCCGCGCGGTGGGCGGCGGGCTTGGCGCTCAGTCGCGTGAGATCCGCGGGCCTGGTCTTGGGGAGCCCCACGATTGCGGGGGCCCAGGACGTGCCCATGGGCGTGACACTGTCGGGCAATACGTTCACCGACGCGGGCTCCACCACCAACCGCTCGAGCGCTGGCCCGGTGCCCTTCTTTTGGCAGAGCGCGGAGTACTGGCGGTTAGTGGTCTCAAGCACGACGCCGGTGACCTTTCAGTACAACATCAATACGGGAACGGGCGGCCCCATTGTCCAATTCATGGATCAGGGCACGAGTGATCAGAACGTCGGAGGCGCAAACGGCCTGGACTTCAGTGGCAGTCCGAGCGGATTCAACATCGGCGTGCCGGGCACCTATCAGTTCAGCCTCCAGCCCGGAGAGTACGTGGTAGCCCTCGGCGTGGGGAACGCGCACGGCACCGATGGCTCCTACGACATGACCTTTTCCACCGCGACGTCCCCCAACTACCTCGCCTCCTCATCCAGCGGATCAGCCACGCTCGCTAGTGCCCAAGGCGTCGTGTCCGGCATGACCGTCGAGGGCAACGAGTTCACCGACCCCGCGGCCATCGCCAGTCAGGTCAGTCAGAGCGTCCCGAGTGGCTGGACCAGTGCGGAGTACTGGAGCGTCCAGGTGGGGGCTGGCCAGACGTTGGCCGTTGGTTTCAGCAACTGCAAGCTGGTCGGCGGACCTTCGCTCGGGATCGTGAGCGCCTCGGGCGTGGTGACGGGCGGCGGGGGTCAGGCGAGTCCGGGGACACTTCTTGACACAAATGGAAGCCCGGACGGCAACTATGTCTCAAACCAGGGGTGGTACGTCTTCACGCTGCCCGCGGGACAGTACTACCTCGTGGTGGGGTCATCGCCCTCGTCGGGCTCCGACGGCGAGTTCGCCGTGACGGTGAACCTTGTCGGCTAGCGGGTGGTATTACGTCGTAATAGCATTCGCCCATGATTCGACGTCGCGGTAGTCACCCGGAATCCTGGCGAAGAATTCATCGATTCGTGAGAGATGGTCTACTGGCGTGCCTAATCGCGAGCGTCGTTCTCGTTCCCCAGGCGGCGGGAGCGGCGCCGAATTCAATCGTCCTGGGTCGTGTGTACGAGTCAGGGCTCGCCGGGTTTGCCACGGCGCATCCGGCCACAGTCGCTCTGGGATGGAATGCCACATCGCAGTTCACTGGTCTTCGCTGGACGGCCTGGGGCGCGCCGGAGGCCGTCGGTCACGGAGAGGCACTCTTCAGCCCACCGGGCCAACCCCAGTCTGCGAGTGTCATGCGAGCGCTGGAGATTGTCGCCTTCAACTTGGGCACGTGTGGAGGACATGTCGCCTACAGAGCGATGGAGTACTTCTTTCCCGGGGAGGGGCAACACTTTGACCCTCTCAACTACATCGACATTTGCTACGGCAGCGTCGTGTCGGCGAAGAACCTGGGAGCCGGGAATTGTCAGCTCATCTCACTGGTGCGCAGTGCGGACGACTACGAGATCGCACACGCGAACATCGATGGAAATAATCGAGTAGTTCTGGACTTCGCGTGTTACCGCGGTTTTGCGGACGTGTTTTTCGCTAGCGACTACACGCACGAGATGCTGTTTCAACAGTCGCGCAACGCGACCGGTTGGCGCGTCATCCTCGTACGCGGCGCGCAGGGAGTCCAGTCCTCGACACCCGGGATTCCTCCGGCCGTCTATCGAGAGCTCTTCAAACTGATGCGGCCGAACCAGGGGCCCGTTCACACGTGGGGATACTTCTGACGTTTCGGGCATTGAACCCGCTCAACAACTTAAGGTTCCTCACTGTGATGTCGCCCAGTTTCAGGGCAGGGGTGGATGATCTGCGCGTGGGGTCGTGGGCAATTCGCTGGTGTTCACCAACGCAACTACTGGGAGTTCGGGGAGTCGGCGTCGCGGAGACGTCTCATCGCGCCTCCGAGACACTTCGCTCGCCGTCGTGCGCGCCGACGGTGAGGACTGAACACGGGTGCTGACGTGCAGGACGCGCCTCTCCGCGGGTACTCGTGTGCTCTCTGGGGCCACGGTCGACGGTGGCTCGCCACATCAAGTCCTCTGGCAGTACGGAGAGGACTGTTCGTGTACGCCGACGTACTCACCTTGACGCTCGCCAGTTAGAAAAAGCGCCGACACGAGAATGACCCTTCTCGAGCGAGTTTCCCACCGCGCCGCACGCGAAGAATTGACTTTCTCGAGACCGTTCATCGCGTGGGCGCTGGAAGTGATCAGCCTTTGAGCGTCACCGACTCGAGGTCACGACGCATGAATTTGAGTCCACGGCGTGAACATGCCATCTGAGTGGAAGCCGCCTGGCCAGTTAAGGCTGAAATACCACAAGGCGTGTGGGATCGTCGGCTGACCGGGTGACGTGGGACTCTCAAAGGTCACACTGAGTGTTTCCGGGGCCGTTGAAAGGAGTGGGTTCGTGTAGTTCGCTCCCTGTACGACAGGCACGCTCGCTGTGCAGGTGAAGGTGTAGAGGTTGTGAACCAGGCTCGCCTGATAGTTGCACTGGGACGTGACCGGCACGATTGTCTGGCCGCCTATTACTTGACAGTTGGCGGTCACTCCCGCCATGCTCACCAATTGCAGCGACCATCCTCCGGTCGAATTCGGACTTTGACTCTGGCAGACTGTCGCGTTGACGTTAGCTTCAACATCTCGAAGAGACGGAGCAGGGTATCCATTTGGCGACTGCAGCGAGGAAGTTCCGCCGGAGTGGAGAAGAACTAGTGAGACGCCGGTCACACCAAGAGCGACTACCGCCACGATCACGACTAAACGGCGCTTCATATCCCTCATCGGTGCTGACTTGAGTTGAAGAATAGCAGTCGGGTCTGGCCTCAACGCGAGGTCCCCTTCGCAGTGATCCGCCTGACCGGAATCACGAGAAGGGGTTCTCGCAGTTGGTCTGACGGTGTCAATACAATTCACTCACTGGGGGACTGATGAGTTTCTGTGCCAAGTGTGGCGTGCGAGCTGACTCCGATGATGTCTACTGTCGCAACTGCGGTTACAAACATCGTCAGGCGGTCACCGAGGCCGCGGACCCGGTAACCGTCCCGTGGGCTCAGCCCGAGTCGACTCTTACGACGGCGGTCCCCGGCCGGGTTCAAGGGCGAGAGGCAGTTGGCCCCGTCGGGACCAGCGATGAGATCTTGAAGCGAGTTCGCCAAGGGATCGGTATTCATACGAGCACCGTGCGAGAGAAGGCCCTCGTGGACATCGTGCTCACAGGTTCTCCGGCGTTTGGGGCCGGACTCGAAAAGGGTGACGTCATCGTAAGTGTCGGCGAGCGAGCCGTGGGGAACATTGGCGAGTTCGTAGAGGCGATGGGAGTAGTGAATCTGAGCCAGCCCTTCTCGCTCACCGTGCTACGCGATGGCTCGAAGCACGTCGTGAGTGTCGACCCTCGGTATCAGCCTCCTCGCGTGGCCGATTCGACCACGCGGACCTCGACCGTCGCCATGTCCACTGGCCCGCGAAGAGGGATGCACAAAAGCAGGACTGTCTCTGCGGTGGGCTATCTCTTCACGGGAGTATTCCTGATAGTCATCGGTGTCTATTTCGGAAATTATGTGGTGCAGAACTTTTCGTGCAATGCCATGAGCGCCCTCGGAGTCAAGCCGCCGTTGAGTTGCGTGTGGTACGAGTCCACCTATGCCTTGAGGCACTGGTTCATTGGCTTCGGAGTTCTCTCAGTGGCCGGTGGAGTGGTGAGTCTCGCCCTGCCTCTCACGAAAGCAATGCGCTGAGACTCGCGAGAGACGTAGCGATGCCTTGGCGACACTCAATGACTGGTCGCTAGTTTCATCCGATGAAGAAGGCGAGTTCGGCAAGTTTCTCCGGGCCACCCCGTAGTCGATGTCTGCGCAGATCCCCCGGACTGACCCACGACTTAGCAGTCACCTTGCTCGAGCGGAACGAGGTGGACACCCGTGACGAAGTCACCACACCCTCTGAGCAGATCACCTGAAGGCCCGCCGAGGGCGACGAATTGCTCAACCGGGGTAACGACCTAGCTGAGGTCTGCCGTCAGCTCGAGATTGACGAGTCGACGTGGCGTT
>JAJYAC010000099.1 GCA_021779735.1 Actinomycetes bacterium | reverse complement strand
CGAGTCCCAGATCGCCACGCCAACGCTGGCACGCTGGTGCATGCGCAGTCCGTTGATGTCGAGCGGGGCCTCGAGAGAGGCCGTGAGGCGTTCGACGAGCTGATGCGCCTCTTGGGAGGACGTCAGACCCTCGGCGAGATAGAGGAATTCGTCGCCGCCAAAGCGTGACAAGGTGTCGTGTGGACGTGCCTGGGCCAAGAGTCGACGGGCGACCGCGCTGAGCACATCGTCGCCGACGTAGTGGCCGTGCACGTCGTTGACTCCCTTGAAGTCATCGAGGTCAAAGAGCAAGACGGCGTCCATGAGGCCCTGGCGCTGAGAGCGTTCGTGGGCGCGTGCGAGGCGGTCCTCGAACAGCGCGCGATTGGCGAGGCCGGTCAAGGGATCGTGCAGGGCCTGATGCGACAGCTGCGAGGAGAGGGCGCGCTCTTGGGTGACGTCTTGCTCACTGCGCACGTAGTACAAGAAGGCGCCCGAGTCGTCGAGGGCTCGCGTCTTGGAGACCTCCACGGAGACGATGCTGCCGTCTGTTCGTACGTAGCGCTTCGTGTAGCGCACCCGCTCGGCACCGGCTTCGAGCTGGCGGTGGGCGTCGGTGACGACGTCAAGGTCGTCGGGATGGACGTACGACAGAAGACTCGCGCCGGTGAGCTCGTCACGGGAACGACCGATGAGGGTGCAGAACGCGTCGTTGACGGCGATGACGTGATCGTCGGCGTCGGTAAAAATCGAGGGCGACAGGGAGTTCTCGAGCACGACCTGGAAGCGTCGGGCAATGTCCGCGCGCGCAGCCTCGCTCTCGCGTTGAGCCTGCGCCGACGCGAGAGCGACGTGGAGCGCCTCTTCACGCTCTCGCATCGACGCGACGTGCGCGATCGCGAGTTCGACGTAGCGCAGGATCTCCTCGAGGCCCTGGACGGTTACCTCGTCAAAGGCGCCCGCGTGACGGTCATAGAGGCAGAGCACCGCGGGACGCTCGCCCCGAAAGGGGACCGCGACCTGCGAGCGCAGGCATTCCTCGTCGGGGTGTGGGCTGGATGAGTCCTGGCCAGGGGGACCCACGAGATCGTTGTCGATGAGCGTGCGGCCGCTGCGCAGGGCTCTTTCCGCCACCGAGTCGTCACCACGTGGGGCGGCGGAGACGAGGAGCGCGTCGAGTAGCTCCGCGGCGCCGCTGAAGACGAGGGGCACCACGGGGTGCTTCTCTCTCGGCTCCAGGGCAATCCACGCGAGGGCGAAGCCCGCCTGCTGGACGAGGGTGTCACAGAGGCGCTGGAGTAGCTCCACTTCACTGAGCGACAGCGCCATGAACGACGTCACGGAGGTCAGGAGATTAGACATCTGCTCTCTTCGGACCTCTTCGGTGACGTCGCGATAGACCGACACGATGCCCCGGGAGAGGTCGCGTGGAGAAATCGCGCTCGAGTGCACCTCGAGCCAGCGCCGCGAGAGGCTGGGAAGATCGACGCCGAGGACCACCCCCGAGACTGATTTGCCGGTGTGGCTGGTCTCGGCACCGGGCAGATCACGCGGCGAGAACGCCGTGCCGTCGCGGTGAACGATGCGCCAGCGCGGATCGAAGCCGGAACCGCCCACGAGGTCCTCGCGCGAGACACCCAGGATGTGACACGCGGTGTCGTTGCAGTTGGTGATTGTGCCGTCACGCGCGTAGAGGATGATGCCCAGATCGGTCGTGGTCAGGAAGTCGCTCTGGGACAGGACCGCGCCCAGATCGTGGGTACCCCCCGGACTGTCGCTAAGTCGAGTCACGCCGCCCCTCCGAAATGTCGGTGGCCGATGCGCCCACGCTAGCGACCGCGGAAGTCCTCATGCCACAAAAGTCATGGTCACGGGCGACTTTGGGGCGATGGCGGCCATCTCGCGGGGACTTTGGACCCCCGAAACGGCGGGTGGTAGGGCTCTAGAGTGCGTGTCAACACCGACGGTGTCACAAAGGGGGTCGAGGAGATGGGCGCCTATCAGGATGCGTGGACACGCAGCATCGAAGATCCGTCCGGCTTTTGGGGTGAAGCGGCCAAACTGATTGACTGGTATCGCGAGCCCCGCGTCATTCTCGACGCCCAGGAGGCTCCGCTCTATCGCTGGTTCAGCGACGGAGTGCTCAACACGTGCTACAACGCGCTCGATCGCCACGTCGCCTCGGGTCGCGCGGACCAGGCGGCGCTGATCTACGACAGCCCCGTCACGAACACCGTGCGGCGTTTCACCTACGGCGAGCTGCTCGAGGAGGTATCCCACTTCGCCGGAGTCTTGCGGGGACTCGGTGTGGACAAGGGCGATCGGGTCGTCATCTACATGCCGATGATCCCCGAAGCGGTCATCTCGATGCTGGCGTGCGCGCGTTTGGGCGCCGTGCACTCGGTGGTCTTTGGGGGTTTCGCAGCCCACGAGCTCGCCCAGCGCATCGACGACGCGCGGCCGCGCGTCGTGGTGTCAGCGTCGTGCGGTATCGAGGTGAACCGCGTCATCTCCTACAAGCCACTCCTCGACGCCGCCCTCGAGGAGGCGAGTCACGCGGTGGAACATTGCGTGATCGTCCAGCGTCCCCAAGAGATCGCTCCCATGACCCCAGGTCGCGACGTCGACTGGCACGAGGCCATGGCGGTCTCGACGGCAGCTGACTGCGTGCCCGTGGCCGCCACCGACCCGCTCTACATCCTCTACACCTCGGGTTCGACGGGGCGACCTAAGGGGGTGGTGCGCGACAACGGCGGCCACGCGGTGGCCCTTCGCTGGAGCATGCCCAACGTCTACGACACGCACCCCGGTGACGTCTTTTGGGCGGCGTCGGACGTGGGTTGGGTGGTGGGCCACAGTTACATCGTTTACGCCCCGTTGTTGAGTGGCTGCACCACGGTGCTCTACGAGGGCAAGCCGGTGGGCACCCCC
>JAJYAC010000036.1 GCA_021779735.1 Actinomycetes bacterium | reverse complement strand
CTGACGTCGTCTGTCCCTACTGCTACCTCGCTCGACACCAGCTCGGCGAAGCCCTCGCCCGCTTCGATCACGGCGACCACGTGCTGGTGCGACACCACGCCTTCGAGCTCGACCCTCAGGCTCCGCCGGCGAGCGACCAGCGCGTCGCGGACATGCTCGCTGAGAAGTACGCCATCTCCCTCGAGCAGGTTGCCGAAATGCACACCCGCCTCGAGGCCCAGGCGGCGACGCACGGTCTGTCGTGGTCACTCGCGGGGACCCGCACCGCTAACACCTTCGACGCACACCGCCTCGTCGCCCTCGCGGGGGCCCAGGGCCGCGTCGAGGAGATGCTCGAGCTGCTCTACCACGCGCACTTCAGCGAGGGTCGCCTCCTCAGCGACCACGACACCTTGAACCAGCTCGCCCAAGACGCCGGGGTGCAGAACGCGGCGGACCTGTGGACGAGCGACGACTACGCCGAGGACGTGCGCGCCGACGAGGCGCGCGCCGCCCAACTTGGCCTGCACGGGGTGCCGGCCCTAGTGATCGACTCGACGTTTCTCGTGAGCGGCGCCCAGGGCGCCGACGCCTTCACCGACGCCCTGGAGCGTGCCTGGGCCCGTCGCAGGGCCTAGACCTCTTCGGCGGGCACGACCGCGGCGGTGGCGACGCTGTGGCCCTCGTCGAGGTTCATCACGCGCACGCCGGTTGCGTCACGACCCTGGGACGTGACCTCGCGCACGGGTACGCGAATCAACACGCCCCCCGAGGAGGCCAGCAGCACCTCGTCGGCGAGACGCACCATGAGAGCGGCCACGACGAAGCCGCGCGCGGCGGTCAGGCGAATCGCCCGCACGCCCTGGCCGCCACGGCCCTGACGATTGAAGCGCTCGGTCTTGACCCGCTTGCCGAATCCCGTGTTGGTCACCAAGAAGAGATCGGCGTCGTCGCTCACGACGTCGAGCGAGATCGCCCAGTCGTCGTCCTTGAGCTTCACGCCGCGCACGCCGGTCGCGTCTCGGCCCATCTCGCGCACCTCGGACTCGGAGAAGCGAATCGACATTCCACGGTAGGTGACCATCATCAGGTCATCGGCGCCACTCGTTGACACGACGCGAACCACCTCGTCACCCTCGCGCAGATTGATGGCAATCCAACCTTCACGGCGTGACTTGTCGTACTCGGAGAACGCCGTCTTCTTCACGGTGCCGTTCTTGGTCGCGAACATGAGGAACTGGTCGGCGGGAAAGTCCTTCGTGGTAACGATGGCCTGAATCGACTCTCCCGGAGAGAGATTGAGCAGGTTCACGATCGCGGTGCCCTTCGCCGTGCGCTCCTTCATGGGAATCTCGTGTCCGCGCAAGCGAAACACTCGGCCCCGATTCGAAAAGAGCAGCACGAAGGCGTGCGTCGTCGTGTGCAGGATCTGGTCCACCAGATCCTCGTCGCGCAACTTGGCCCCCTGAACGCCGCGCCCGCCGCGACCCTGGACTCGGAAGGCGTCGGCCGCCACGGACTTCACGTACCCCGCACGGGTCATGGTGATCACGATGTCCTCGTCGTCGATGAGGTCTTCGGCGCCGAGCTCACCGGGGTCATTCACTATCTGGGTGACGCGCGCGTTGGCGTACTTGTCGCGAATCGCGGCCATCTCCTCGGCGATCACCGCGCGCAGACGCTCGTCGCTCGCGAGGATCGCCTCGAGCTCGGCGATGGTCGCGCGTAGCTTCTCCATCTCCTCGTCTAGTTCGTGACGTCCCAGACGCGTGAGGCGACCGAGGGTCATGTCGAGAATGTGATTCGCTTGCTCTTCGGAGAATTCGAAGGGTGCACTCATCAGGGCCGCGCGCGCCGCCGAGCGGTCGTCGGAGTTGCGAATGGCCGCGATCACCGCGTCGAGCATGTCGATGGCCTTCAAGAGTCCCTCGACGATGTGGGCGCGCGCCTGGGCCTTGGCCAAGCGGAACCGGCTGCGTCGAGTGACGACGTCGATCTGGTGGTCGATGTAGTGGCCGAGCGCCTGAGCCAGTGTGAGCGTGCGCGGCACGCCGTCCACCAGCGCCAGCATGTTGACCGCGAAGGTCGTCTGCAGCGAGGTGTTCTTGTAGAGCTTGTTCAATACGACGTTGGCGTTGGCGTCACGCTTGAGACGAATGACGAGTCGCGCCTGGCGACCCGCCGAGTCGTTCTGGACCTCGGCGACCCCGTCGAGGTCGCCGTTCTTCACGAGCTCTTCGATCTTCTCCTCGATCGACTCGACCGAGACCTCGTAGGGGAACTCCGTCACCACGATGCGCGTCGCGCCGCGATGTTCGTCGATCTCGGCGACCGCGCGCATCTTGACCGAGCCGCGTCCGGTTCGGTACGCGTCGAGGATGCCCTGGCGTCCGAGAATTTGTGCACCGGTCGGAAAGTCAGGACCTTTCACGAAGACCATGAGGTCGTCGGAGGTCGCGCCGGGATTGGCGAGCAGGTGCAGCGCCGCGTCGACGACCTCGCCGAGGTTGTGGGGGGGGATTTTCGTAGCCATTCCCACGGCGATGCCCTGGGAACCATTGACCAAGAGGTTGGGAAAGCGCGAGGGCAACACCGTGGGCTGCAACGTCGAGTTGTCGTAGTTCGGCTCAAAATCGACGGTCTCCTCGTCGATCGAATCGAGCAGCTCGAGGGCCAGGGGGGCCAGGCGACACTCGGTGTAGCGCATCGCCGCGGCGCCCGCGTTCAGGTCGCCGAAGTTGCCGTGGCCGCTGATCAGCGGGTGGCGCATCGCAAAGTCCTGAACCATGCGCACGAGGGCGTCGTAGATCGCCGAGTCGCCGTGGGGGTGGTAGGTACCCATGACCTCACCGACGACCTTCGCACACTTCGTGTGCGGGCGATCCGGGCGCAAACCTTGGTCGAACATCGAGTAGAGAATGCGACGGTGCACGGGCTTGAGGCCGTCGCGCGCGTCGGGTAGTGCACGGCTGACGATCACCGACATGGAGTACTCAAGAAACGAGCGCTCCATCTCGAGGTTGATCTCGATGGGCTCGATGTAGCCAAAGACTTCGTCGGGATCGGGTGTGGGTGGGGTGGGAGTCTTGCGGGCCATTGTTCTTCCTAAATGTCCAAGAACCGGACGTCTTTGGCGTTCGTCTGAATGAAGTGACGACGTTGGGGCACATCGTCACCCATCAAGATCGAGCACACTTCGTCAGCCAGTGCGGCCTGCTCCACCGTGATCTGCAAGAGCGATCGCTTGGTGGAATCCATCGTCGTCTCCTTGAGCTCGTCGAAGTCCATCTCGCCCAAGCCCTTCAGACGCTGAAAGTCGTTCTTGTGATCCGGGTGCTCCTTAAGGAACTGGGCCTTCGCCGCGTCGTCACGCAGGTAGAGCTTCTCCTTGCCCACGAGGGTCGAGTAGAGCGGTGGCTGAGCGACGTAGACGTGTCCGTTGTTCACGAGCTCGGTCATCTGGCGAAAGAAGAAGGTCAGCAGAAGGGTCCGGATGTGACTACCGTCAACATCGGCGTCGGCAAGGAGAATGATCTTGTCGTAGCGGATCTTCGACACGTCGAAGTCGGCCTCGACGCCCGCGCCGATGGCGGCGATAAGGGCCTGGATCTCGGTGTTCTTCAAGATTTTATCGCTGCGCGCCTTCTCGACGTTGAGGATCTTGCCGCGAATGGGCAGGATCGCCTGAACGCGGGGATCGCGAGCGTCCTTGGCCGAGCCGCCGGCCGAATTTCCCTCCACGATGAAGAGCTCGCACTCGCGTGGTTCGCGCGAGGAGCAGTCCACGAGCTTGCCCGGTAGTCCCGCGCCGTCGAGGGAAGACTTGCGTCGAGTGAGATCACGCGCCTGGCGCGCGGCGATTCGCGCGCGCGAGGCTTGGACAGCCTTGGCGACGATCTGGCCGCCCTCTTTGGGATTCTCCTCGAGCCAGTCCGCCAACTTCTCGTTCGTCGCGCGCTCAACCAGGGAGCGGATCGAGACGTTGCCGAGCTTTCCCTTAGTCTGACCTTCGAACTGCGGAGAGGTCAGCTTCACCGAGACAATGGCCGTGAGCCCCTCTCGGATGTCGTTGCCTTCGAGGTTGTCGTCCTTCTCCTTGAGCAGGTTGCGCTTGCGGGCGTAGCGATTGACGACGTTGGTGATCGCCTTACGGAATCCCTCTTCGTGCATGCCGCCCTCGATGGTGGCGATTCCGTTCGCGAAGGAGTGGATCGACTCGTAGTACCCCGTGTTCCACTGGAAGGCCACTTCGACCTCCTGGGCGTCCTCGGACTGCTCGTAAAAGCCGACCTTGCGAAAGAGGGATTCCTTGGAGTTGTTGAGGTGGCGCACGTAGTCGACGATGCCCCCCGAGTACTTGAAAGCCTCCTTCGTCTCACGGCCCTTGCGCTCGTCAGCGAAGCGAATCTCGAGGCCCCGGTTGAGAAAGGCCATGATCTGCAGTCGCTCAAGGATCGTCTGTGCGCGAAACTCGACGTCTTCAAAGATTGTGGGGTCTGGTGTGAAGGTCACCGTGGTACCCGTACGGCCGCGAGGGGCCGAGCCCGTCACCCGCATCTTGCCCTGGGGTGCGCCACCGTTGCGAAACTCCAGTTCGTGATGTTCGCCGTTGCGATCAACTTCGAGAATCAATTGCGTGGAGAGGGCATTGACCACCGAGACACCCACACCGTGCAACCCACCGGAAACCTTGTAGCCGGAGTCTCCAAACTTGCCGCCCGCGTGCAAGACAGTGAGCACGATCTCCGCGGCTGACTTGCCGGGGTACTGCGGGTGGTCTTCCACGGGAATGCCACGGCCGTCGTCGACGACCCGGCAACTTCCGTTGGGCAAAATGGTGACGTCGATACGCGTGCAGTATCCAGCCATCGCCTCGTCGACGGCGTTGTCGACGACTTCCCACACGAGGTGGTGAAGTCCCGCGGGACCAGTGGAGCCGATGTACATGCCGGGGCGAACCCGCACGGGCTCGAGACCTTCGAGAACGGTGATGTCGCCCGCTCCGTAGCTTGGCGCTCCCTTGGTCTTTTCGGCCACGAAGTGGTCCTTTCGGCTAAAAATTGGGCGCAAGAAGCGCAGTCGAGGCGGTGATTTCGACCCCTTCATCCTACCCGACCTACTGTGACCTTCCAGCGTCCGAGCGCTCCTGAGGACCGCCTAGGAACGCGCGTCGGGCTTCGCGAGAGTGGTGCGCACGCTACGCGGCGCACTCGCTCCGAGGACCTCCAATCCACGCAGAATCAGCTCCGCGTCGTGGGTGATTCTCGCGGCGAACGCACCCGAGGGAACTGAGACGATCAGAGTGCCGTCCTTGACCATCTCGGGGCGACACGACTCGGCCAGAACGGGATCTACGACGCTCGGCCAGAGTCTTCGTATCTCGTCGATGAGACGCAGGTCCACACGGCGTAGGCGCCCCGCCACCGTGTTGAGGACGTCGCTGAGACTCACGGGTTCGTCGTCGCGGCGCCTCACGGGCGCCTCTGGGTGAGATCTACGACAGCCGCCGGCGTGAGGCGTGACGGGAGCGGCGAGGCGGTCGTCACCAAGGTCTGTCCCGTGGGTAGAAGCTCAAGAAGTCGGTCGCTGCGCGCGGGATCGAGTTCACTGAAGACGTCATCGAGCAGCAACAGGGGATCGACCCCCCGACGTTCGCGCACCAGCTGGTCTCCGCCGAGACGCAACGCGAGGGCAAGGGAACGTTGCTCGCCCTGAGATGCCTGATGGCGGGTATTGCGACCCTCGAGGGTGATGACGATGTCGTCACGGTGTGGACCCACACACGTGTGACCTCGAACCCGGTCTTCCTCCTCGCTCTCGGTGAGAGCCTCGCGCAGCGAACCACTCCACGACTGCTGGTAGGTCAGGGCCACCCGAGCATCATTCGCGGCGAGGCGTCGATAGTTCACCTCGACCAGTGGTGAGAGTGCCTCAAGAACGTGTCGACGCACACTGACGAGGTGCTCTCCTTGGACGGCGAGGTCATTGCTCCACACGTCGAGTTCCGCCCGCTGACTGGTGGAAGCGCGTTCACCATGGAGAGCTCGAAGTAGCGCGTTGCGTTGGCTAAGGACGCGCGCAAATCGCTCAATTACGTCACCCGTCGTCAAGTCAACGTCGGTGAGCAACGTGGTGAGAAAGGTTCGCCGGTGTTCGGGGCCCTGGCGCACGACATCAACACCCTCGGGGGTGAAGATGGTGATGGGGAGTGCCTCAGAGAGATCGGCACGCGAACGAGGCTTTTGACCGTTGACCAACATGCGTTTGGTGGTACGAACTCCTCGGGTCAACGTGAGATCGATGCCAATGCGTCGTTCGCGCTGGAACAGCACACCGTGAACTTCTGCGAGACCCTCGCTATTGCGAATCATGTCGCTCGCCGAGTTCGTGCGAAAGGACGAGGCGGTCGCGAGTGCGTACACCGCCTCAAGGATTGAGGTCTTTCCCGTACCGTTTGCCGAGACGAAGACGGTGACGGCCTCAGGGTCAGGCTGGAAGACGAAGTGATCGAAAAGCCGAAAATTACGGATCTCGAGTTCGTGCAGACCCACGGGTGCTGGCTACTGGACCCGTACCGGCATCAGCAGATAGCGGAATCGGGAGTCTTCGACGCCGTGAACCATCGCGGGGCGAACGGAGTCGGACATCTCGAGAACAATTTCGTCTCCGTAGACCGCCTCGATGCCATCGATCAAGAAATTGGGATTGAAGGCGATGGTTAACTCTTCTCCGGAGTAGTCGGCGTCGACGTTGTCCTCCACATCGCCGGCGTCGTGACTCTGTGTGCGAATCTCGATGTTCTTTTCGTGCATCGTGAGTCGTACTGAGGACGTCGAGTCCTTGGCGAGTAGCTTCGCGCGACGCAGTGATGTGAGCAGTGTGTCCTTCGCCACTCGAAGCTGATTTGGGTAGCTCGCCGGAATTAGCTGCAGGACCGAGGGATAGTTTCCGTCAATGAGACGTGACGAGATGCTGGTGCGCCCCACCACAAATGAAATCTCGGCGTCGGTCAAGGTGACACCGATCTCTGAGTCAGCTACGAGAGACGCCGCCGCACGCTGAAGTTCCTGGAGGGCACGAGCGGGAACGAGAACGTCGTGAGAAGCCACGAGATCTCGCACACCGGGAACGTCACGTACCGCGAGGCGATAGGAGTCGGTCGCGATGAGGCGTAGATCACCCTCTTCGGTGGTAAAGAGCACGCCGGTCAAGAGTGGGCGGGCATCATCACTGGCGGCCGCGCGCACGACCTGATTGATCCCCTGAATCAAGTCAAGAGCCGGGGTGGCGATGAGTGCTCCCGTCACCGGGGGCAGGTTTGGATAGTCAATCACCGCGAAAGTACGGAGTGAGAACTTCGCCCGCCCGAGAGAAATCTCCACGTTCTCGTCCAGAGCACTCACGGTGACCGCACCCGCCTCGAGAGAACGCACGGCGTCAACGATGAGACGCGCCGGCACCACGGTGGCTCCATCTTCAATGCCGATGACGTCAACCACGGTACGCACCGTGATGTCGAGATCTGTGCCTGTGACGGTCAACTGGTTGTTCGTAAGTGACAAGAGGATGCCTGAGGTCGCTCCTACCAGCCTCGTGGCCACGACGCGACTCGCCGCGCTCAACGCCTCGACGAGTAGGTCTCGTTCTGATCTGAACTTCATCGACTGGCCTTTCTGTGGCGGCTACTTGTGTGGAGTGTCAATGGTGAAGGTATAGCAGTAGTAGGTCTGTGGATTTTGGGTTGACTCGGCGAATCTCCTGATTAAATTGTATTTATTCTCCACAGGCAGATGTGTGTGTACATCACGAGAACATTCAACGGACCGAGTTCAAGATTGAAGTGATGTGGATGGCGTACCACTCACCCACGTGAAATCAACAAGTGACCGCAGAAATTACGCACAAGGTGTCACACTCTAATTTCCCCCTGTAGTTGACGCTTCAATTGGTTGATCTGGGCGAGCAATTCACTGTTCGATGAGAGCTGGTCTTTGATTTTCTCGACACCACTGATGACAGTCGTGTGGTTTCGACCGTCAAAGATGCGGGCGATCATGGGATAGGAGTAGTTGTCGAGTAGGTCGCGAATGAGGTACATCGCCACGTGACGAGCGTGGACGAGGGGGCGAAGTCGCTTTGACCCGCGAATCTCGTCGACCGTTAGCCCATAGAAGTCCGACACGGCGGTGAGGATGGTTTCAGGCTTGAGAGAAACCTGCTCGTGGCCCAAGTTGGTGAGGTGACTCTTAGCCAGCTCGAGGCTGATGGGTTCTTGACGCAAGTTCGCGAAGGCCCGCAGCATGGTGACTGAGCCCTCGAGTTCACGAATGTTGTCTCGGACCCTTTGAGCAATCCACTCGGCGACGTCGCGGGGAAGCTCGACCCCCTCGCGCTCGGACTTTGAGTGCAGAATCGCGATGCGCGTCTCGAGGTCGGGTTGGTCGATTTCGGTGACGAGGCCCTGAAGGAGACGGCTACGAAACCTCTCTTGAAGTCCCGCGAGGTCGCGAGGGGAACGATCCGAGGTGAGGACAATCTGCTTACCCTCGCCGTGAAGCGCGTTGTACGTGTGAAAGATCTCCTCGTGAAAAGTCTCGCCTCGCGTCTCCATGAACTGGATGTCATCGATGAGCAGGACGTCGTTCTCGCGATATCTCTCGTGCAGGGCGAGCTGTGTGCGAGTTTGAATCGCACGAATGAAGTCATTGAGGAAGGTCTCGGTTGAGACGTACAGCACCTTGCGCCCGGGGTAGTTCTCATGCACGTAATTGCCGATCGCGTGCAACAGGTGAGTTTTGCCAAGCCCGGAGTTGCCGTAAATCATGAGTGGGTTATAGGCGCGACCAGGAGTTTCAGCGACTGACTGCGCCGCGGCGAAGGCGAGTCGGTTGGACGAGCCCGGTACGAAGGAGTCAAAGGTCATGCGCGGATCCAGGCGCGCTGGCCGATCGACGCTCGGTGCGAACGTCACCGTCGGCGTCTCATCACGTACTGGTGTCTCCTCGCGTGGTGCCGTCACCGTGTCGTCACTCAATGTTAGAGAGACGTTCATGTGCGATCCCACCACTTGGTGAACTTGCTCGGTGATGAAGGGCAGATATCGCTGCTGGACGCGCTGGAGCTGTATCTGGTTCGGCGCGCCGATCACAATTTCATCCTCGCGATAATCCACAAGGCGCAACGTGTTGAGTCCAGCCGACCACACAGCCTCAGAAGCGTTGCCGCGTAAGGAATCACGAAGTGCTAACCAGACCTCTTCCCCACTCTGCACAATCTTCCTCCACAACCTAAACGCGACTTTATCCACAAGCGTGAACTCTGACCGGAGACGTTGGTTGTGTCCCCGGGGCAGTCACCCTACTCCTCTTTTTCTTCCCGTGCCGAGGCGATGGATCGGTGGGGTAAGATTGCGCCCACGTGGCGTTCGCGAGGCTCCAGGAGCCGCCGCGACGCGTGACTACACCATGTGAGATGAGGTTTCAGTGAAGCGCACTTACCAGCCCAATAAGCGAAAGCGAGCCAAGACGCACGGCTTTCGCGCGCGTATGCGTACCCGAGCCGGACGCGCCGTTCTCAAGGCCCGCCGTGACAAGGGCCGCCACGAGCTGACGGTCTAAGTACTGGTGCCTGGTCGGGTTCGCACCCGACGCCAGTTCGCCCAGTTCGCCCGTCCCCATTCGCGGGGTCGCAGCGGCCCGCTGCGAGTGAGTTATGTAGCGGGTGATACCGGAGTGAATGTGGCCTACGCGATCAACCGCAAGGTGGGATCCGCGGTGGTGCGAAATCGGCTGCGTCGTCGCCTTCGGGCGGCGATCGACGGGATGTCTAACCCTATTCACCAGGGATTATACCTCATCAAGTGCGAGAACCAGGCAAAGGAACTCTCCTATGACGAACTCCGTTACCACCTCATCGAAGCCTTCGGGAGGGCTGGTGTCCTCTAGGTCACTCCTCGCGCGACTACTGGGTCGCGCCATCGCGACCTACCAGAAGTTCACCTCGGGTAGGCCGTCTCCGTGCCGCTTCTACCCCTCGTGCTCGCAGTACGCGGCCGAAGCGATTGAAGTCCACGGGGCTCTACGCGGGTCGTCCCTGGCCTTGCGCCGCCTCAGTCGCTGTCGACCCCTGGGTCCGCACGGCGTCGATCTCGTGCCAGAGCCGAAACAGACAAGGAGTGCCCAGCGATAATGTCATCGATTTTCCATACAATTGGTACAGTATTTCAGCCAATCTTCCATCTCTTTGGCTGGATATTGGCATTCTTCTACGGGCTGATCCCAAACTACGCCGTCGCCATTGTCCTGCTCACGATCGTGATCATGGGAGCCTTGACGCCCTTCACGGTCAAGAGCACCAAGTCCATGATGGCAATGCAGAAGCTCCAACCCGAAGTCAAGAAGCTACAGCAGAAGTACAAGGGGCCAGAGAACCGTCAGATCCTCAACGAAGAGCTGATGCGCCTCTACCGCGAAGAGGGAGCCAACCCCGTGGGCGGCTGTCTGCCCGTCCTCTTGCAGGCCCCCTTCCTCTTCATCCTTTACAGCGTCATCAAGGGATTAGCCAATAAGACTGCGGCCGGCGTCGCCGAGCCTCGCTACATCCCGACGGGTTCGAAGATGTACCACAACCTCATCGCCTCGCACGGTCAGATCAATGTCTTTGGCATGGACCTCAACCTCAAGCCCTTCCCCATCTCAAGTCATGGATCGGTGGCGGCGGCCCTTCCCTTCTTCGCACTGGTAATCCTCGCGGTGGCCCTGCAGTACTTCCAGATGGCTCAGATGAATAATCGCAACCGCAAGACGGGCCAGGCAATGCCGAGCCAGCAGCTGATGATGCAGCGATTTCTTCCGATCATCTTCGCCTACTTCTATCTCGTCATCCCGGCGGCGGTGGTTCTTTACATGATTGTTTCTACAGGAATCCGCATAATTACTCAGGACGTCATGTTCCGTACGGGGGTCTCCAATCCACACAAAGCCGCGGAAAGGGAACTGCCGAAAGCTGAAAAGGCGATCGAGGCACCGGAGCCCACACCCGAAACCAAACCTTCAACTATGAAGCCCACCCCACATCCTCGATCAAAGTCGAAGCGCAAGAGAAAGGCGTAGTACCCATGGATTGGGTCGAAACAACAGGAAAGACCGTCGACGAAGCCACGGAGCGTGCACTCGCCCACCTCGGGGTGCACCGCGATGATGCAGAAGTCGAAGTACTCGAGGAGCCCCGCGCGGGACTGTTCGGTCGCGTTCGCGGTGAAGCGAGGGTCCGGGCGCGCGTACGCCCGATGGCTCCGCGGCCGAAGCGCTCGCGTAAGCCAGGAGCGCGCGAGGAGCGTCGTGGGGCGGGACGTTCGTCCAAGCCTCGCAGTGAGAAGGGTCCGGAGTCCGCAGGACGCAAAGAGGCGCCCAAGAGTGGCGGTCGGCGTTCGAGTTCTACGGGACCGGCAAAGGTCCGTGAAGAGAAGGTTTCCAAGAAGGAGGAAAGTATGGCGGAGGGTATCTCTCTCGCCGAGCAAGGTGCGATAGCCAAGGAATTCTTGGAGGGATTGCTTCGCTCGATGAACATAGCGGCACAGGTCTCAGTCCGCGAACTGGATGAGGAGACCGTCGAGCTATCGGTTGACGCTGATCCGCCCACGGAGCTGGGAATCTTGGTGGGCCCACGGGGCTCAACGCTCCAAGCCCTCGCGGAGGTCACGCGTACGGTGGTCCAGTCGAAGTCACCGGGACGCACCGATCGAATCCTCGTAGACGTCGCTCGCTATCGCGAGCGACGCGTCGAGGCATTGGGGCGCTTTGCGCAGAAGGTGGCAGCTGAGGTGATTGAGACGGGCGAAGAGCGCGCACTCGAGCCGATGTCCGCTGCGGACCGCAAGGCAGTGCACGACGCGCTGACAGACCTTGAGGGTGTTGCGACCCGTTCCGAAGGCGAAGACCCTCGTCGTTTTGTGGTGGTAAGTCCGGCATAATCAAGTAGTGACAAGTGAATGGTTGACCCGCGCCCTCGAGGAATCGAGGGCGCGGGGCTTTTTAGGACCTGGTGATATTGCTCCGCACATCGTGCACGCCCACGGATTCGTTGAAACATGGCGCCGACACTCCCCCGTCTCACCGAGTGCTTTTCTCGACCTAGGCAGCGGTGGAGGTCTTCCCGGTCTCGTACTTCTCGAGGAGTTCTCGTGCCGAGGAGTACTTCTGGATTCCATGGCGAAGCGCGTCGTGTTCCTGCGCGAGGTTCTGACGTGGACTGGTGCGCCGTCGGGCGGAGAGGTCGTCGAGGGTCGCGCCGAGGACCTCGCTCGCAGCTCGGTACTGGAGGAATCCATGGATCTCGTGACCGCCCGCTC
>JAJYAC010000035.1 GCA_021779735.1 Actinomycetes bacterium | reverse complement strand
GCCGGTACTCGAGCCTCTTCGTCCACGTCGAAACCGTCTGTTGACTAAAGGGGATTGCCCCACTACGGAGGTCGCTCGTCACCGTGGCGGTGGCTTCGAGCGTGTCATCGAGCGTGGCCGTCGCTGCCCTCGCCGTCATACCTATCGCGCCCGCGAAGTCCAGCATCTTTGCGCGACTGAGGCCATCGACAGACCCTTTGATGGGTATCGCCATCGTCAGGTCGCCGTAAGGAAGAGTCGATGGCAAGTCGTAGACCGGCGCCACCCGCCACTCTCCCTCAGTGGTCGCGAGCACCGAGATGTTCTTCGCGTGGACATCTCCATTGCCGGTGAGCCACGCGAAACACAGTTGCCGATACACATCGCGCACGGCCACGGGGCCGGCGGCACAGACCCTGGCGACTGCAGCGGTCAGCCGCTCTGCGCTCACGTTGTACTTGTCCGCCGGCCAGAGGTTCATCAGCTGACACGCGTCCTCGCAGGCTCTCGAGTGGGTGGCCCCCGCGGCGTCGACCAGTCGATCGAAGCGCCGGACGAGTAGCCCCCTGCGGCCTTCTGCATCGGCGACGAGCTCCGCCTCCGTTGTCGGAATTCCCGCCGCTCGAGAAATCGAAAGGAAGTAGTGCTCGTTCTCGACCAAGTGCTCGAACTCGGGTGGGTCAACCTTCAAGATGTAGCGACCGGCCGCTTGGGCTACGGGCACAGACATCATCCGGGCCGATGCCTTGTCCTGGACTCCCGGCAGTCCCGTACGATCAACCAGACCAGCGTCGGCGAAGATTTCAGAGAATCGAACCTCACTGAACGAGGATTGAACAGTGATGAGCGACTCGGCCTCAGTAGGTGTCTCGCCTTCCGGCACCACCTGCACGTCTCCGATGACGTCACGCCCCACCGCGAGCAGCAACGACAATTCGTCGTCCGCCGAGGTCTTCACGAGACGTCTCAGCGAGGTCAGGCGTCGGCCCTCGGGCAGCATTCCCGCGAAGAACGCGGGCACCGCTCCCGCCTGACTAACGAGAGAGTCTCCAGCCATGGGAAGGGTGGTTGCGATGTCGACGCCATTGGCAACGTACTCCGGCAGGTAAGCAAACACAGTCCCGCTCGTCGTTCTACGCAACTGGGCGGCTCGTCGCCCGGCTTTGAAGACGTCGGCGACCTGAACCGTTCGCGCGTCTGAGAGTGTCAGTGCGTCAGTCACTTGGTCTTGACCCTGACGATCATTTCTAGGCCCAAGACGTTGAGAACGTCGGCGACTTTGTCCAGGCGAACCGTGGGCTTGTTGTGCTCAATGAAACGCACGAGGCTCGTCGAGACTCCGGCGAGGTCGGCAACCTCCTCCTGGTTGAGGTTCAGTTCGCGGCGACGACGCCTGACTTCTTGACCCATCGTGCTCATCGTTGCCTCCCTCACGATCCTCGGCGGCTCCGAGCCAACGCACAGGCCCTGCTCCGGTAATCACTATGATCGTAGTGATCTTTCCTTCTACAGCAGATACTAGCGGTCAATGAGGTGTATTCACTACGATTGTACTGATCTAGTGGTATTCCAACTTTGCGACCCCCACACACGCAAAAATCATTACGATTGTAGTGATTCGTAATGCCGAGACTCGCCGAAAGTGGTCCAAACGCCACGCCCGACGGTGTACGCGTGAGTTGTCGCACACCCGGAATCCCGAAGACCGGCAATGCAGACGAGCGACGGACTTGCGAGAAACGCGCGATCCTGCCCAGAGTCGCGCGCGTCCACGTGTCGCGCGCGGCCGTGCCACGACCGCAGGCCGGTGAGGGCGTCAACGTAGCGTGAGTGCGTGAACTCTTGGTCGAGCGACGTCGTCGCTCGCACGCGCCGTGCCCTAGAGGGCGCTGCCGATCCCACCAAGAGTGCCGACATGCAGCGCTACATGAAAGATGTTGCGCCGTTCTTGGGGGTCCAGGCTGTGCCGCGCGTACGGGCGCTGCGAGAAGGATGGCGAGATCTTCGATTTCCATCGAGCGCGGAACTCGGGAAAGCGTCACTTGATCTCATGGCCCAGGGCCCGCGCGAGTTCCACTACGCGGCGGCCGATCTCATCCATCGCTACATCGACGTGGCGAACGAGAACTTCTGTCCCCGCTACGTCACGCGCCTCTTGAGGACGAAGCCCTGGTGGGACTCGGTTGACAGCTTTGTCAACGTGGCGGTGAGCCCACTCATCCGCCGCTACAGCCACGCCAACCTCGTTGACCAGTGGTCAGAGTCAGGAGATCGCTGGCTCATTCGCGCCGCGCTGGGACACCAACGCGGCTGGAAGGATCACACGGACGTCGTGCGCGTGATCGAACTCTGCGATCGTCACTGGGTGAACTCGGAGTTCTTCGTCGCCAAGGCGATCGGCTGGGCGCTGCGCGACCTGGCAGCGATCGACACCGACGTCGTTCGTCGCTTCCTCTTGTCGCGAACTCGAAGAAACGCCGTCGCCGAACGCGAAGCCCGGCGCGGCCTCGAACGAGCGGCACGCCTCGCCTCAGTGACGAACACGTAGTCGGCGCGGTCAGTTACGCCGCTCATGTACTAGTGTACTAGTACATGAGTGAGAAGCAGCCGAGTATTCACTTTCGCCTCGATCCGCGAAGCGGCATCGCACCCTATCGGCAGTTAGTCGACCAGGTCCGAAGCGCCGTCGAAATGGGACGTCTCCGTGGAGGTGACCAGTTGCCTTCGGTCCGTCAAGTGGTCACCCAGGTGACAATCAACCCCAATACGGTGCATCGCGCGTACCGAGAACTCGAGAGCCTGGGTCTCGCCGAGGGCCGACTGGGTCTCGGCACGTTCATCACTGAGAACCCTGTCATTCACACCACAGAGGCTGGCAACGTTGAGTTGACCCGGCAGTTACAGCTTTGGGTGAAGCGCGCACGCGCCGCCGGCATCGTTGATGACGACATGCTCGAACTACTTCGTCGGATCCTTAACCGCGACGAGCGGGTCTCCTCGTGACGATGCCGGTCATTGAGACCAACGGTCTCTCTAAGCGCTTCGGTCGCAAATGGGGCCTGCGCGACTGCTCGCTCTCGATTCCGGCGGGCAAGGTCGCCGCGCTCGTCGGTCCCAATGGCGCGGGGAAGTCGACGCTGCTCCGGATGGCGGCCGGGCTCTCGCGGCCCACGTCGGGAGAAATCAACGTCCTCGGCGAAGTGCCAATTGGCAACGGCGCTTCGCTCCTCAAGCGAGTCGGATACCTGGACCAAGAGCGGCCCCTCTACCGAGGTTTCCGGGTCGACGAGATGTTCCGTTTCGGGGAGGGCACCAACCCGACGTGGAACATGACGACCGCCCACACCTACGTCGAGCAGTTGGGCATCTCCCTGCGCGATCGGGTGAACAACCTATCGGGCGGTCAGCAGGCCCAAGTCGCGTTGACGATATGCCTCGCGAAGCAGCCGGAGTTGCTCATCCTTGACGAGCCGGCGGCCGAACTCGACCCGGTCGCCCGAGAGGATCTCCTGCGGCTCTTGATGCGTGAGGTCGCCGAGCGCGGCACCAGCGTGGTGCTGTCCACGCACGCACTGGGTGATGTCGGTTCAATCTGCGACTACCTGGTCATCATGTCGCACTCGACGATCGTTCTCGCGGACGACCTGGAGTTCGTCGTCGAGAGTCACCGCTTTCTTAGCGCGACGTCGCCGAGCGGGCGGGAGCTTCCCGAGGGTGTCACCGTGATCGACACCCGATCCAGCAGCCGAGACGTGACGTACCTCGTCCGTATGACCTTGCCGCTCGTTGACGAGACGTGGGAGATCACCGAACCGACATTGGACGAGATCATCATGGCCTACTTGCGGTTGGCTCGGGAATCCCCATCTACCTCGTCTCGTCACGAATCGCCTTCTACTCAAGGACAGATCTCGTGACGTGGGTGGCGTGGCGTCTGCAGCGCAACGTCTTCCTCTTCTTCGTCGTCATGGGCCTGATCCTCATCGCCTACGCCATCGTCAGCGGACTCCACATCGAGGCTTTGCGCCACCAGTGGCTCGGCCAACCGTGCCATGGCGGCAACGGCTTTGCCAAGAAGTACCTCTCCCTCTGCCAAGCACAGAACAATCGCTACCTCAACTCGTTGTCCGCCAACGTCTACGTCCACTGGTTCGCGGTGCTGCCCACGGCCGTTCTCGGACTGCTGCTCGGGGCCAACGTTGTAGCCGGCGAGTTCGACCGCAACACGGCCCGCGTCGCGTGGACCCAGTCGATCACGAGGGGTCGTTGGTTTGCGTCCAAGGTCGCCGTGGCGCTCGGATCACTCGTCGTGCTCGCGATCCCGCTCAGCGTCACCGTGACGTGGTTCCTTCGGATTTCCAATTGGACTCCTCGAATATCAACGAATGGCTTCACATACGGCGGGTGGTTGCCATTGGCGGTCGGCGTCTTCGCCTTCACCCTCGCGGCGATCCTTGGCACTGTGCTGCGACGACCCGGCTGGACCCTCGCGACTGGCCTGATCGCGCTGGCGCTCGTTGCGTGGGCCATGCAGAACGACGTGCGCGCGCATCTCGTTCCACTCCGCTCGACAACCCTCAACATCTCAGCGATAACCAAAGGGGGGGTAACGGTTGGCGCACCTACTGGCCGGGCACCCGCTGACGCGTGGTTACTCTTCAGCGGCTTCGTGCCGACTGACTTCGCCAATGCCGTGCCCACTTCCGGCCAAGCGTCCCCGTGGATGCAAGCCGTCAACCGGTGCCCATCGAATGTCACTTTCCCAACTCAGTTCACGGCGTGCCTGAACGAACTCGGGCTACACGACGTCGAGCTGTACGTAGCCGACAGCGAGTACTGGACACTGCAACTGCGCGAGGGTGGCCTCTACCTGGCGGGTGCCGCACTGCTGCTCGGGGCAAACCTGCTACTAGTGCGACGAACAAGTGCGTAGGGTGACTGGACTACGACCCCCCACTGCGCCACAGAGGCGTGATCGCCCTTGTTGTAACTGGGTGACGCGTCGACGCGAAGCGTCGAGGGACCCCGTTGACCGATGATCCCAAGGACTTCCCCAACTCCTGCGCCACGGATCCCGTCGAAATTCCGCCACCGGCTGAGCGTCGACGAGCCGCTCGTGCCCAGCGTCCAACCAGGTCGAGGGGCTCGCCAAGAGGTCACGGGTCACCCGACGGGCTCGCGCCGTGGCGTCGGCATCCTGGGTGTGCGCTGCCGACGAGCTGTGTCGCCGGTCGCGTGAGTCCTGAACGCGTTACCGCTGCAGCGCTCCTGACGGGGCGACCACGTGGCGGCGTGCGTCGTGAGGCTGGTCGACGGCCCCAAGCTCTGTAGAGAATTGAGCGGCCGTACGCACGATAATGAGGCGTGCGCATTCTGGTCATTGAGGACGACGAGGCCATTGCCTCAGCCCTCGTCGCGGGACTGACCAGGGAGGGATTCTCACCGGCTCGAGCCGCGAGCGCGGCCGACGCGTTAAAGGCCCTTCCGGCGGACTTCATCCTGCTCGATCTGGGACTACCGGATCGCGACGGGACCGAACTCTTTCGCAATCTGCGCGAGGCCTCGAGTGCGCCCATCATCATGGTGACGGCACGAGGTTCAGAAGAGGAACGAATCGCGGGACTCGACCTGGGTGCCGACGACTACGTGGTCAAGCCCTTTGGACTGCGCGAGCTGGTCGCGCGGATCAACGCGGTGCTACGGCGCACGAACAGCGCGGAGGGCGAACACCGGGTGCAACGCCTCGACACGATTACCATCGACCGCCGAACGCGCACCGTGGCGGTTGACGGAGTAGAGATCGCGTGCACGCCTAAGGAATACGGCATCCTCGAATGCCTGGCCCGCGATCCGGGCGCCGTCGTCTCGCGTCAGGATCTCCTCGACACCGTGTGGGGACCGAACTGGTTCGGCTCGACGAAGATGATCGACGTTCACGTGGCCTCACTGCGGCGAAAGCTCAACTCGCCCGAACTCATTGAGACGCACCGGGGCATTGGCTTTCGACTCGTGGTCGCGTGAGACGCCGACTTCTTCTGGGCTTTCTCCTCTTCGCCGTCATCGCGATGGCCCTGCTCGTCATCCCGGTTGGCTACACGCTGAACTCGAACGCACGCTCTTCGACCCTGATCGCCCTGCGACGCGACACCAGCGCCCTGGCGACGGTGCTGGCTAATGACATCAGTCGCCACCGCCTGAGCCAAGCCACGCGCGTCGCGCGTACGTACTCCCACGGCACCGGCCGCCAGATCCTCGTCCTCGAAGGTGCGAAGACTCTCATCGCCTCCAAGGCGAGGCAAGTCGACGACGAGGAGATCGCCCGGATCGTCCAACGCGTCGCGGCCACTCAACTCTCGGGCGTGATTCCTCGCTCGTCCATCGAGGGCGCGCAGTACTACGTCGCGATGCGCCTGCCACTGGACGCGGTAGCGGCCAAGCGCCTGAACCGGGTGATACTCGTGGTGACCTTCCCCGTGACCGTCGTGACACGCGCGATCCACGGAAATTGGCGCAACCTCGCGCTCTATGGCCTCGTCATGCTCGCAGCCGCCGTGGGATTTGGCTTTCTCCTCTCCACGTCGCTCACTCGTCCCCTTCGACGAATTGGCCGCGCGGTGGAGGCTCTCGGCAGTGGCCAGTTGCGCGTGCGCGCGCCCGTGGACGAGGGGCCCGAGGAATTGCGCCGCCTCGCCGAGTCGATCAACTCCATGTCATCGCGCCTCGTCGACGCACTCGAGGCGCAGAGGTCCTTCGTCGCTGACGCGTCGCACCAGTTGCGTACGCCACTGACCGCCCTGCAACTCCAACTCGAGAATCTCCAATCCGACGACGCCGGGCCATCAGAGACACTTGACGCGGCGCTCTCCGAAGTGAGCCGTTTGCGCTGGCTCGTCGAGTCACTCCTCGAACTCGCGCGCAACGAGTCGCGCGAGCCAATCCTCACGCCGGTCGACCTCTCTCTCGTAGCCCAGTCACGCGTCGCCTTCTGGCAGGCGCTCGCCGAAGAACGCGGTATCGATCTGCGCGCGCCGGCGGCGGCGCCACTCAACGTCCTCGTTATTTCCGGCGTGATCGAGCAGGTGGTCGACAACCTTCTCTCCAACGCCTTCGACGCCACCGAGCGCGGAGGGCGAATCTCAGTAGAGACACGCGTCGCCGGACACGCGGGCGAACTCCACGTCATCGACTCGGGCGTTGGCATGAGCGACGAAGATCGAGCGCGAGCCCTGCGCCGCTTTTGGCGTGGTCGCGACAATGCTGCCCCGGGATCGGGGTTGGGCCTGGCCATCGCCGACCAGCTCGTGCGCCTCTCGGGCGGCACCGTCGAACTGCGCGCGGCGCCGGTGCGTGGCATCGACGCGACCATCAGTCTCCAGCGCGCCTGAGTCTCGAGGCACTCAGCAGTTGCCGATTCCTAAGAGGGTCACGAGACGCGCGTAAGAGGACGATGAAGACGCGCGTCGGCGCGCGAACCTTTGCCATTTCTTGGACAAATCTGCCACCTCACCAGTGCGTAGGCACCGTTACCGTCGAAGAGACCGATCATTCGACCCCACCGCGGGGGGCGAGTGTCGATCACCAAATCAGCCAATGAGGAGAACACAACCATGAACACCAAGATTGCCAAGATCGTCCTTCCGGCGGTACTTTCGATCGGCTCACTCGGGGCGGCCGCGCTCGCCACGACCGCGGGAGCGACCACGACGACCGTCAAGCACACGACGACCACCGTCAAGCACGCGCCTGTCGCCAAGGCCCCCGTCACGCTCAAGGGCAGTGTCGTGAAGGCCCAGGCCGCAAAGGACGTCTTCTGGTTCAAGGACGGCGCCAAGACGTTCCGCGTCAGCTACACCGCCAAGACCACCTTCGCCAAGGGCACCGCCAAGTCGCTCGTCAAGGGTGCGGCCGTCACCGTCACCGGCGTAGAGGTCGGCAAGGCCGGTGCGGTCATCCGCGCCACGAGCATCACCGCCTAGTCCCAGCACCATCTCCACTTCGAGCCGCGCGCCGGGCCCTCGGGCCCGGCGCGCGGCCGTGGTGACGCTCCACTGTTCCTACTCTCAGGTGCGTCGCACGCGAAAGAAGGCCCCTAGAAGTTCGGCGGCCTCGCCCGCGCGCACGTCGTAGGTCACGGGAACCTCGTGCAGAAGTCGAGGGTCGGCCAGCAGGTGGTAGCGCGATCCCGCGGCGCCCACCTTGTCATCGAGGGCGCCGATTACCAGGCGTGCCACTCGCGCGTTCACGAGCGCGCCCGCGCACATGGCGCACGGCTCGAGGGTGACGTAGACCGTGGCGTCGTCGAGTCGCCAACGTCCGCGTGCGCGCGCGGCGCGTCGCAGGGCGACGATCTCGGCGTGCGCCGTGGGGTCAGCGTCAACCTCGCGGCGATTCTCGCCAGAGGCCACGACCCGCCCGTCGACCACGACGACGCAGCCAATAGGTACGTCATCGTGACTCGCCGCCTCTCTCGCGCTCTCGAGGGCGAGCGCCATGAACTCGTCGTCACGAGAGGATTCGCTGCTCACAGCGCCACTCTAGGAAGCCCACCGTCACCGCGAGGTTCACCTCGACCAGGCCCAAGCCAGGGGGTCGCCGCGGCCCCGGAGACCCGTGCGCGCCACGGTTAGACTGGGCAACGGAGGGGTGCGAGAGCGGCCGAATCGGGCAGTCTCGAAAACTGCTGTGTCTACGGGCACCGTGGGTTCAAATCCCACCTCCTCCGCCAGCACGCAACGGGTGGCCTCGGCCACCCGTTGCGTGTTTCTCGCTCTGGTGAAGCTTCCGGGGCCCGAACTACGCTGGCGGGATCTGGCGAGTCGCCAGAGAGCTTCCAGAGGAGTCACCGTGGTTTCGTCCCTGTCGTCGTCGCTCGGCACCGAGCGCAAGTTGGTCACTGAGATCCCCGGACCCAAGTCCCAGGCTCTCCACGCACGCCGCAAGTCCGTCGTCAGCGCCGGTCTCACCAACGGACTGCCCGTCTACATTGAGCGCGCCGAGGGCGCCATCCTCGAAGACGTCGACGGCAACCACCTCCTCGACCTCGGCTCGGGAATCGCGGTGACCTCAATTGGCCACGGCGTGCCCGAGGTGATCGAGGCCGTGAGCAAGCAGGTCGCCAACTTCACCCACACGTGCTTCATGGTCACGCCCTACGCGAACTACGTGGAGGTCTGCGAAGAGTTGGCCCGCCTCACTCCGGGAGACCACGCCAAGACCACCGCACTGTTCAACTCCGGCGCCGAAGCCGTCGAGAACGCCGTCAAGGTTGCGCGACTGGCCACGGGACGACCCGCCGTCATCGTCTTTGACCACGCCTACCACGGACGCACCAACCTGACAATGGCCCTGACCGCGAAGAACATGCCCTACAAGGACCGCTTCGGGCCCTTCGCGCCCGAGGTCTACCGCGTGCCGATGAGCTACCCCTTCCACGACGGGCTCTCCGGCGCCGAGGCCGCCGCGCGCGCCATTGGCGAGATCGAGTCCCAGGTCGGCGCGCACAACGTCGCGGCCCTGCTCATCGAGCCCATCCAGGGCGAGGGCGGCTTCATCGTCCCGGCCGAGGGCTTCTTGCCCGCGCTGTCCGCCTGGACCCAGAAGAATGGCGTCGTCTTCATCGCCGACGAGATTCAGAGCGGCTTTTGTCGCACCGGCCGCTGGTTCGCCTGCGAGCACGAGGGTGTGATCCCCGACATCGTCACCACGGCCAAGGGCCTCGCCGGCGGCATGCCCCTCGCTGGCGTGACGGGCCGCGCCGAACTGATGAACGCGGTCCACGAGGGTGGACTGGGCGGCACGTACGGAGGCAACCCCGTCGCGGCGGCGGCCGCGCTCGCCACGATCAAGGTGATGCGCGATCGCGATCTCGCGGGACGAGCGCGCGAACTCGGCGCGACGATGCTCTCGAGCCTCTCGTCCCTCGCCCAAGACGTCGCCATCATCGGCGACGTGCGCGGGCGCGGCGCGATGATCGCCTTTGAACTGGTCGAGCCGGGCACCAAGAAGCCCAACGCCGCGGCCGCCAAGGCGATCGTCGCCCACTGCAACGCCCAGGGCGTGATCGCCCTGGCCTGTGGCACCTACGGCAACGTGATCCGCTTGCTGCCGCCGCTGGTGATCAGTGACGAGCAGTTGGCCGACGGCCTCGACGTCCTCGCCGCGGCCGTGCGCGCGGCCGGCTAGGGCGTACAGCCCTCGGTAGAGACTGGCGTCGCCGACACGCGAGAGAGGTCGGCGCGCAGCACCGAGGCGGGTATCGCGTAGGCGGTCAGGGGCTCACTGAGCGACTTCGAGACGATGACGCCGCGCACGACCCCCCGGACCAAGAGGGGACTACCCGAGTTGCCGGGCTGGACGCTGGCCGTCACCACGACCAACGTGCGAGAGAAGAGCCCTCGGTTGTAGATGTCGCGCGACTCACCCGACACCTCACCTCGCACCAGGGCGGGCGCTCCGGTGCGCGTCGCGTTGAGGGGAAAGCCCACCACCTTGGCGGCGGTGCCGGCGGGTGGCGTCGACGCGGTGATGGCGAGCGCCGGTTCTGAGAGGCTCGGCACGCGCAACACCGCGAGGTCCTCTCGCGGATCGAAGTAGATAACGCGCGCGAGCGCGCCCGCGACGGTGACGACGTGGGATCCGGCCACCACGTGGGCGTTGGTGACGACCTCGTGGGAGCCGACGAAGAAGCCGGTGCCCTGGTGCGAACTCGCGCACCCGCCACTGGCCAACACCTTCACGACCGAGGCGGGTTGAGCGAGCGAGGTCTCCAGCGGCCCGAGGGTCACGCTCGGGCCCCCCGGGGGCGAGGGTGCGATCAGTGTCGCGAAGACGTTGGGTAGGTCGGCGCCACGAAAGAGAGCCTGGACTCGCGCCTCGAGGGCGGGCACCGGGGGCAGAACACGATCAAGCGCGCTCAGCACCGCCGAGTTCTGAATGCCGGCGGCGAGCGAACCCCACGCCGTCGAGGCGAGCAGACCGGCCAGCAGCCAGCACAGCAGGACCGAGCCCAGCACGCTCACCGCGACGCCCGCCACCCGATCGAAGAGTCCCAGTTTGATCACCCGTAGCGCCCGCGTCGCGGCCGCGCCACCGGCCTGACCCAGCGAGGAGATCAAGATGGCGCTCGCCACGATCAGTCCGATTGCGAGTGCGGGACGCCACGACGACTGAGTGATGCGCGTCGCGAGCGCGGGGGCGAACTGCACGCCGACCCACAGGCCCGCGACGAAACCGGCGAGGGCGCCAATCTGTCGGAGAGCTCCCGCGAACCAGCCACGAATCGCGGCGAGTCCGATCACGACGACGATGACAAGGTCCACCCAGCTCACGACCCCAGGCTAGGTTGGCGCCCACCACCCGTGAGGACCCCCTACGATCGAGGCACCAGACGCGTCGCGGGGTAGGCGAGGACAGGAGGGGCATGGGAATCGCGCGACTCCGTTCGCTCCTCGTGATCGCGCTGGGGGCTCTCGCACTGAGCGCCTGCAACTCCACGACCCAGTCGGCACCCCTCGCGGGCGTTCCCTCAGCGAGCATCGAGGTGCCACTCACGAGCGTGGGCTGCACCACCACCGACACCTGCCTCGCCCTGGGCGCCTCGAGCGCCACCAGTGGTCCCACCACCCTCGGCGAGGACCGCAGCGCGCACGGCACGTGGCACCCCGTGCGCGTGCCCGCCGCCGCGTCGGCGCGTCTCGATGAACTCGCCTGCGCGAGGACGGCGTGCCTCGCCGGTGGTGCCCAACTGTCCGGTGATCTTCTCTGGCGCTACCGCAGCGCCACGCACGCCGTCACCGTCCTCGACCCCCCGCCCGGGGGCCAGGGTGTGCGTGCGCTGGCGTGCGCGAGCGACACGGCGTGCGTGCTGGTCGACGTGACGAGCGTCGTGGGCGCGGCCCGCCTCTCGTGGACGAGTGACGCCGGGGCCACGTGGACTCGCCCCGTCGCGATCCCCTGGAGTGCGCACCTGACGGTCACCGGCGTGGCCTGTCGCTCTCTGACCTGCGTCGTGGTCGCGACCTCCGGGACCCACGTCAGACTCGAAGAGACGTCCGACGCCGGTCTCACGTGGACGCCGCTCGCGGTCTCGGCGCAGTGGCGAACCATGAATGACTTGCACTGTTGGCACTCGTCGTGCGTCGCCCTTGTCTCGGGCGAGACGTCGAGTCTCGTGCGCAGTCGCGACTTCGCCGCCACGTGGACGGCGCTCGCGCTGTCTTCGCGCACGAGGGCGATTGCCTGTGTGCATCCCACCCGCTGCGTCGCGGTCGGCCAGTCCGCGAGCGGAGCGGGGATGGTCACCACAATCACCGAACGACGCGTGCACGACCTCGCGCTCGTCTACGCGCCCAGCGCGCTCTTTGACACGGCCTGTGGCACGAGCGAGTGCGCCGCGATAGGCGCGAGCACCCTCGTGGCGTTGGCGCCCTAACGTCGCAGAGCCGCGGCGAGGAGTCCGGGCAAGCGAGCCCAGGAGGGCTTGGCCTCGAAGGCGAGGAGCTTGCGCATGACCTCTCCCCCGTGGGGATTTGTCGCGAACCA
>JAJYAC010000098.1 GCA_021779735.1 Actinomycetes bacterium | reverse complement strand
CACGACAGCGAACCGTCGAGTTCCGGAAAGACGCCCTGGAGAAAGCGCAGGGAACCGAGCAACAGGAGTGTGGCGCCAAACCCCACGAAGATCGAACCGATCGCGCCGTAGAGGGCGTATCGCCCAAGATCCTTGAGCGGCGCGATGGTTTCTTCCTTCACGTAGCGCACGAGCAGGTCGCGAATCTCGTCGATGTCGCGCTGAAGAGAGGCCCCCTTCATCACCTTTCGCCACGACGGAATCTTCACAATTTCAGCCTACTCACTGCGCTCCTTGATCAGGTAGCTCGAGCTCGATGTCGCGACGAGGTTGCGGGTGTCGTCGACGATGCGCGCGGCCACGAAGATCACGCTTCGCCCCTCCTTGGTCGTGTGGGCCGTGCAGGTCAGTCTCGTGCCCACGAGCACCGGGCGCACGAAGGAGATCGTCATCTGGGTATTGGAGACAAACACCTTTCGCGAGCCCACGCACGACACCGCACAGGCCCCCATGACCGAGTCGGCGAACGCGCCGAGGAATCCCCCCTGGATCAGTCCCGCGGGGTTGGCGAAGCGCTCGTCGGCCACCATCGTCCACACGCTCGTGCCCGGCGTTGCCTTGTCCACGCAACTCAGCCCGAGGGTCAGATCGCAGTTGGGCGGCACCTGGAGTGGCACACGCTCAGGCTAGCCCCGGTTGGTCCGTACGCCACGGGAGATTCACTACTGTTCTAGCCATGATCGACGATCTGTACCCCGGCGCGAACGAACTTGAGGGACGCGCGATCCGTGACATTGTGGCCCTGGCCATGGACGCCCCGGCCGCGGCGAAGTCGGGCCACAGTGGCACGGCGATGGCTCTCGCCCCCCTTGGAGTCACCCTCTTCAGTCGGCTACTGCGCCACGACCCCACGGCACCCGAGTGGCCTGATCGTGACCGCTTCATTCTGAGTTGCGGTCACGCCTCGATTCTCCAGTACGGCCTGGCGCACGTCTTTGGCTACGACCTCTCAGCCCAGGACCTTCGCGCCTTTCGCCAGCCCCACTCGCGAACGCCCGGTCACCCCGAGAACGGCGTGGCGCCGACGGTCGAGGTGACGACGGGCCCCCTGGGTCAAGGCATAGCCAACGGCGTGGGCATGGCGCTGGCCGAGCGCATCTTGCGCCACGATCACGGCGAGGACCTAGTCAGTCACCGCACGTGGGTGCTCGCGGGCGACGGGTGCCTCGAGGAAGGTATCAGTCACGAGGCGGCGTCCCTCGCGGGCGCCTGGGGCCTCGATCGGCTCACCGTCTTCTACGACGACAACCACATCACCATTGATGGGCGCACGGAACTGGCCCTGCGCGACGACGCCGCGATGCGCTTTCGCGCCTACGGCTGGCACGTGATCGAGCTGGGCGAAGCGGCGAACCAGCTTGACGTGCTCGAGGCGGCCGCGCGCGAGGCGATGTCCGAAACGGACCGACCGACGCTCGTCATTCTTCGCTCGCACATCGGCTTTCCCGCCGCGGACATGATGGATCGACGCGAGGCTCACGGCTCTCCATTCTCCGCCGCGTCGATCAGCGCCGCCAAAACAATCCTCGGCGTCAGCGACGAGCCGTTTTCCCTCGATCCCGCGCTGCCCAGTGAGATGCTCTCACACCTGGAGCCACGGCGTCGTACGCGCATGGCCTGGTACGAGCACGAGGCGAACGCGGGCGACGAGGGCCGGCGCTTGCGTGAACAACTCGAGTCGGGTGGGGCGACGACGCTCAGCGTGCTTCCCACTCCCTTCGAAGGGGGATCACACGTCGCTACGCGAAAGGCGCTTCAGCGCGCGATGGACACGTTCTTTCCCCAGTCGCGCACGATGACCGCGGGTTCGGCCGACCTGACCGATAACACGGGTGTCGTTCTCCCGGGAGCGACGCCGCAAGACCGCGAGACCCCCGGCGGGCGCCAGATCTACTACGGCATCCGTGAGTTCGCGATGGGAGCCATCCTGGTCGGTCAAGCCCTCCACGGAGGGCTGCGACCCATCGGATCGACGTTCTTCGTCTTCAGCGACTACATGCGCCCGGCGATCCGCCTGGCCTCACTGAGTCACGCGAGCGCGCTCTTCGTCTTCACCCACGACTCGGTGGGCGTGGGTGAGGATGGCCCGACCCACCAGCCTGTCGAACAGCTCATGAGCCTTCGCGCCATGCCGCGCCTGCACGTCGTTCGTCCCAGCGACGCGAATGAGACCCTCGATCTCGTCGGGCGATACCTCGCCAAAGCGCACCCGCCGGCGACCGCACTGGTGCTCTCGCGCCAAGACGTCGCGGTGCTCGAAGGTGCAGACGCGATCGCGTCAGCCCAGGGAGCCCAGCACGGGGGCTACGTCGTGCGCGAGCACGCCGACGCACGTTTCACACTCGTGGGTACGGGCTCGGAGCTCAGTCAGTGCCTTCGCGCGAGCGATGAACTGGCCGAGCGCGGCGTGGCGACTCGAGTGGTCGCCCTACCGTGTTGGGAGTGCTTCGAAGAGCAGAGTGCGACGTATCGCGCAAGCGTGCTGCGTCGCGATCTACCGTCGGTGTCTCTCGAAGCGGGCGCGACGCTTGGTTGGTCGCGCTACGTCGATCACGCGATTGGCCTGGACTCCTTTGGCCTCTCCGCACCGGGTCCCTACCTCTTTGAACACTTCGGCCTCAACGCCGACTCGCTGATCCACCACGTCACGGAGACTCTGAGCCTATGAGCAAGCTGAACGAACTCTTCGAACGCTACGGCCAGAGTCCCTGGATCGACAACATTCGGCGCGACTGGCTACTTGATGGCACGTTGGCGCACTTCGTCGAGCAGGGCGTGCGCGGCGTGACCTCGAACCCCGCGATCTTCGCCAAAGCGCTCGCCACGTCCTCGGCCTACGACGACGCGATTCGCGCCGCCGGGGCTCTCGGGGCCGAGGAACTCTTCGAAGCCCTCGCCATTGGCGACGTTCGCGACGCGTGTGACGTTTTGGCGGGCGTCTAC
>JAJYAC010000097.1 GCA_021779735.1 Actinomycetes bacterium | reverse complement strand
GAGGCCACCGACGTAGCGATCCGGCGCATCGCCGAGCACGGCCGGGCCATGACGATGCTCGTCGCCGACGGCGTGCTGCCCTCGAACGAGGGCCGCGGCTACGTGCTTCGTCGCATCATTCGCCGCGCGGTGCTCGCGGCCCGGCGCGGTGGACACGAGGCGTCGCTCGCCTCGACGCTCGTGGACGCCACGATCGCCAAGATGGGTGCGGCCTACCCGGTGCTCGAGAAGGATCGCGAGCTCATCGTCGAAGTCCTCGAGCGCGAGGAGGCGGGCTTTAGTCGCACGCTGCGCACCGGGCTCGCCTTGCTCGAAGAGGCCCGTGACGAGGTGCTCGGTGCCCACGCGACGATCTTTCCCGGCGAGGTGGCCTTCAAGTTGCACGACACCCACGGCTTCCCGGTCGAACTGACCAGCGAGATCGTCGCCGAGTCGGGTCTGGAAGTTGAGCGCGCCACCTTCGACGCCGCGATGGCCGACCAGCGAGAGCGCGCGCGCGCCGGCGCGAAGACCCTGCACCTGGCCGACGAGTCGCACTACCGCGACCTCGTCGAGGCGCACGGTGCGACGGAGTTCGTGGGTCGTGACGTCACTCGCTACAGCGTCGAGTCAACGGTGATCGGCGTCCTCGAGGGCGAGGGCGTCAGTGAGCTCTTCCTCGAGTCCACCCCCTTCTACGCCGAGTCGGGCGGTCAGGTGGGCGACACCGGCACCATCGTCACCGAGTCTGGCCGTTTCGTGGTGACCGACACCCAGAGCGTGGCGGGCGGACTCGTCGCCCATCGTGGTCAGCTCGAGGGAACCATTGTCCCGGGCCAGGTGGCCCTGGCCACGATCGAACCCACGCGGCGCGAGGCGACCCGTCGCAACCACACCGCGACGCACCTCTTGCACGCGGGACTGCGCAGCGTGTTGGGCGATCACGTGCGCCAGCAGGGGTCCTTCGTGGGTCCCGATCGACTGCGCTTTGACTTTTCCCACGGCCAGGGACTGGCCCGTGAGGAGGTCAGCGCGCTGCTGACGATGGTCAACAGCGACGTCGTGGCCAACGAGGGCGTCGAGACCATTCAGACGACCAAGACCGACGCCGAGAAGATGGGGGCGGTCGCCTTCTTCGGCGACAAGTACGGCGACCGGGTGCGTGTGGTGCGCGCGGGCAGTCACAGCCTCGAGTTCTGCGGCGGCACTCACGTCGAGCGTCTCGGGGACATCGGCCAGATTCAGTTGGTCTCCGAGGCGTCCATCGGTGCGAACACGCGCCGCATCGAGGCGGTGAGCGCAATGGCCGCCCAGCGGCGCAGCGTGGAGATGGAGGCCGCGCTGGCCGGCGTCGCGGGGATCCTCAAGACCTCCACGGAGAACATCACCCCGACCCTGGAGCGTCTGCTCGCGCGTCAGCGCGACCTGGAAACACAGCTCAGCTCGCTTCGCCAGGCCCAGCTCTCCGTCGTGACCGAGCAGTTGGCCGGCGGCGAGGGAGACAGCGTCTTGGGACGCCTCGACGGCTACGGGGGAGACGCCTTGCGCAGCGTGGCCCTCGAGCTCCAGCGGCGCGGGCGGCGCCTCGTAGTCCTCGTGGGCGAGGCCGAAGAGGACAAGGTGGCCCTCGTCGTGGCCACCGACGGCGGCCTCGACGCCGTGGAAATCGTCAAAGAGCTCGCCGCGTTGGTGGGCGGAGGTGGGGGAGGCTCAGCGCGACTGGCCGTGGCCGGTGGACGCGACGCGACGGGCATCGAGCGAGTGCTGCGCGCCGCCGCCGCGCTCTAGTCGTGGCGCGCGTCTTGGGACTCGATCCGGGCACGCGGCGCTGCGGCGTGGCCATTAGCGACTCGGCCCGGACCATGGCCTTTCCCCGAGAGGCGCTACCCGTCGACGAGCGCCTCGTTGCGGCGATCAGTGAGACGGTCAACGAGGAGTCGGTGGAACTCGTCGTGCTCGGACGACCCGTGTCTCTCGCCGGCTCGCCCACCGCCTCGACGGCGCTCGCGGACGAACTCTTCGCGACCCTGACTAACAGCCTCGCGCCCCTAGAGGTCGTCCAGGTCGACGAGCGCCTCACCACGGTCGAGGCGCAGCGGTCCCTGCGCGGCGCGGGACATCGCGAGCGAGACCAGCGCGCGCGCATCGACTCGGCCGCGGCGGTGGTGTTGCTGCAGAGCTTCCTGGACGGCGCGCGTGCGTAGGATGCGTCGCGTCGCGCTCGTGGGCGCGGGGGCGCTCGTCCTCGGGTTGGTGTGGTTCGCCCTGCAGATCTACCCGATTGGTGGAGCGGGCAAGCACGTCATCGTGAGCGTCCACCCGGGCGACTCGCTGTCAGTGATCGCCGGCGACCTGCACCAGGAGGGGGTCATCCACTCGGCGCTCGCCTTTCGCGTGGACCTGGCGCTCTTTGGCGCGCCGACGGTGCTGCCGGGTGACTACGAGTTCGCCCAGAACTCCTCCTTCGCGGCCGTCAAGTCGATCCTCGGCGGAGGGCCGAACGTCGCGGCCGTCACGGTGACGCCGGGACTGACCCTGCACGAGGTCGCGCTGCAGGTGGCCTCGGCGGCCGGCAACTCCTTCGCCGAGACCTTCCTGCGCGACGCCACGTCGGCCGCGTCGACCAGTGCGTACCACCCTCAAGGATCACTCGAGGGGCTGATCGGCACGGGTCAGTACATCATCACGCCGGGCACGACGCCGGCCACCTTGCTCGCACGTATGGAGACGTCCTTTGACCAGCTGGCGAGCTCGCTCGGCTTTGGGCCCACGAGCACGGTCGAGGGGCTCAACGCCTACCAGGCGGTCATCGCGGCCTCCATTGTCGAGAAAGAGGGCTACTACCCGCGCAACATGCCCAAGGTGGCCCGGGTCATCTTCAACCGTCTTGTGCGTGGTGGGCCCCTGCAGATGGACGCCACGATCCTCTACGCCCTGGGCCGAGACGGCGGCACGGTCACCCACGCGATGCTCCAGACTCCCTCACCCTACAACACCTACCTCAACGCCGGACTGACGCCGACGCCGATCTGCACGGTGTCGGCGAACTCGCTGGGCGCCGTGCTGCACGCGCCGGCCGGCCCGTGGCTCTACTTCACGGTGATTGACAAGAGCGGCACCGAGGCCTTCGCGACGACCTTCGCCGAGCAGTTGGCCAACGAACGCCTGGCC
>JAJYAC010000096.1 GCA_021779735.1 Actinomycetes bacterium | reverse complement strand
AGCGCAGCACCTCGCGCCGCTCGAGCGACAGGTGCAGCGTCGCGGGCAGCGTCGCGTCGAGCTCGTGTCCCTCGCCGATCTCACCCCCGGTGTCGAACCAGGCGACGATCGACGCGTCGTAGGCCGCGGTGTGCGCAAAGGCCGCGCGCGCGAGGTCGTGGCGCGTCGCGTCACTCAACGCGCCACTGGTGTTGAGTTCCTCGAGGACCCCCGCATACTGCGTGGGACTCGTCACGACGCCCACGTGACGGTGATTCTTGGCCGCGGCGCGAACCATCGTCGGGCCCCCGACGTCGATGAGTTCAATCGACGGGTCGCTCGCAAAGGGGTAGAGGTTGCACACGACCAGATCGATCGGCGTGATCTCGTGCTCGAGGAGCGCCTCGACGTGGCCCTCGACGTCGCGGTCGGCCAAGATGGCGCCGTGGATGCGCGGGTGCAGCGTCTTGACGCGACCCGAGAGCATCTCGGGGAACCCGGTGACCTGAGCGACGTCGAGGTGGGCGACGCCCGCCTGCGTGAGAGCGCTCGCGGTGCCCCCCGAGGCCACGAGTTCGACGTCGAGGGCGGCGAGCCCCCGGGCGAACTCCACGAGTCCGCTCTTGTCCCACACCGACAACAGCGCTCTCACGCGTCTCCCCTCGCCTCTTCGAGTGACGCGGGTTCGCGTCCCTCGGCCAACGCCGCCATCACCCTAGTGATGACCCGCGGATAGAGCTCGCGCTCGACGCGCTTGATGCGCTCGTGCAACGTCTCATCGGTGTCACCGGACACGACCGGCACGCGCGACTGCGCCAAGATGGGTCCCTCGTCGAGCTCGGCGGTCGCCAGGTGCACCGTGCAGCCCGACTCGCCCACCCCGGCCGCGAGCGCCTGGGCGACGGCGTGCCAGCCCTTGAAGTCCGGCAGCAGGCTCGGGTGCGTGTTGAGTACGCGACCCGGGTAGGCCGCGGGAAACGCGCGGGTCGTCACCGTGCCAAATCCGGCCATCGCGACCAGGTCGATGTCGTGGCGCGCGATCGTCTCAACGAGCGCGCGCGAGTAGGCCTCGCGATCGAAGTGCGGCCCGAAGCCACCGAAGTCCCGTCGGTCCACGAGCACCGCCTCGACGCCCGCGGTCGTCGCGACGTCGAGGCCCCGACAGGGCCGGTCCGCCACGACCAGCGCCACGACCAGTCCCGCGTCGAGAATCGCTTCGAGAATGGTGCCCGAGCCCGAGACCATCACGCACAAACGCACGTCAGCCAAGTTGCAGGGACCTGACAATCTCGACCATCTTCTCGCCCGCCTCGGTGGGGTTCTGGCACACGTGCACGCCGGCCGCGGCGAGAGCCTCCATCTTGGCCTGGGCGGTGCCCTTCGAACCCGAGATGATGGCGCCCGCGTGACCCATCTTGCGCCCCGGGGGGGCCGTGACGCCGGCGACGTAGGAGACGACGGGCTTGGTCATGTGCTCGCGGATCCACTCCGCGGCGCGCTCCTCCTCGGAGCCACCAATCTCACCGATCATCATGACCGCCTTCGTCTCGGGGTCGGCCTCAAAGGCCGCGAGGCAGTCGATGAAGTTGGTACCCGGCACGGGGTCGCCCCCGATGCCCACGCACGTCGTCTGGCCAATCCCCTGGCTCGAGAGCTCGTAGAGCGCCTGGTACGTCAACGTGCCCGAGCGCGAGACGATGCCCACCGGTCCGCCGGCGAGCGCGATGTCGCCCGAGGTGATGCCGATGTTGCACTTGCCGGGGCTGATGATCCCGGGGCAGTTCGGACCGAGGAGACGCACGCCCGGGAACTCCTCGACGAGGCGGTTGTAGGTAACGGCTTCGTCGTGAGCGGGGATCCCCTCGGTGATGCACACGATGAAGGTGATCCCGCCCTGGGCGGCCTCGATGATGGCGTCGGCGGCAAAGCGCGGCGGCACGACCACGAAGGACGCGGTCGCCCCCGTCGCCGCGACGGCCTCGGTCACGCTGTCAAAGACCGGGATGCCGTCGACGTCGGTGCCGCCCTTGCCCGGCGTGACGCCGCCGACGATTTGGGTGCCGTAGTCGCGGTTGCGCAGGCCGTGAAAGCGGCCCTGGCCGCCGGTCAGTCCCTGGACGATGACCTTGGTGTTCTCGTCTACGAAGATGCTCATGGTGTCTACGCCTTGGCTAGGGCCACGGCCCGGCGCGCGGCGTCGAGCATGGTGGGTTCGGTGATCAGGGTCTCAGAGAGGTGCGGCGCGAGAATCGCGCGACCCTCGACGGCGTTGGTGCCGTCGAGGCGCAGGACGATGGGCGAGTTGATGCTCACGCGCGAGAGGGCTTCGAGCACGCCCTTGGCGACCTCGTCGACGCGGGTGATGCCACCGAAGATGTTGACGAAGATCGACTTCACCTTCGGGTCGGCGTTGATCACCTCGAGAGCGGCCGCCATGACGTCGGCGTTGGCGCCGCCTCCGATGTCGAGGAAGTTCGCGGCGCTGCCACCAACCTGATTGACGACGTCGAGCGTCGACATCGCCAGCCCGGCGCCGTTGGCGATGATGCCCACGTCGCCGTCGAGGCCGATGTAGTTGAGCCCCTTCTCCTTGGCCATCTTCTCGCGCGGGTCCTCGGTCTCGTTCGCGCGGAACTCCTCCCACTCGGGGTGGCGAAACGACGCGTTCTCATCGAGGGTCACCTTCGCGTCGAGCGCGTGCACGCGCCCGTCGGGGGTGAGGATGAGGGGGTTGATCTCCGCGAGATCGCAGTCACCCTTCGTGTAGCACTCGTAGAGGTGCACGAGCAGCTGGGCGGCCTGTTCGCGCGCGGCCTCGTCGAGGCTCGCCTCGTCGACCCAGGCGCGCGCGCCCGCGATGTCCAGTCCGCGCAGCGGATCGATCGAGAGCATCGCGATCGCGTCGGGATTCTCCTCGGCGACCACCTCGATCTCGACGCCGCCCTGGGCACTCAGCATGCCGAGGTGCTTCTTGTTGGGCCGGTCCAGGGTGAAGGACGCGTAGTACTCGCGCGCGATGTCGCTCGAACGCTCAATCCACAGGCGCCGCACGACGTGGCCCTTGATGTCCAGGCCCAGGATGTTGCCGGCGTGAAGGCGCAGCTCGTCCTCGTTGTCGGCCAGCTTGACGCCGCCGGCCTTGCCGCGGCCACCGACCTTGACCTGAGCCTTGACGACGACG
>JAJYAC010000095.1 GCA_021779735.1 Actinomycetes bacterium | reverse complement strand
CCGATCCGCCGGGGTAGTTGGGTTGGCCTTGAGAGTACAGAGCCGACGCGGCGACCGACGGGGAAAAGGTGACCGTGCCCCAGAGGCGATTGATGAGCGCTTGACGCCCGATGAGCCAGCTGAGCGCCTCGCGCACGAGGAGACGTCGCGAGAGCGCGCTGCTCGGAGCGAAGGTCATCTCCTCAATGCTCGAGACGTTACCGAGGTGACTCGCCATCCACGGTCGAGCGCTCAGCGTCTGGAGCGTGGCGGGGGTCACCGAGTAGGAGTACCCGGCGAAGAACGTCGTACGACTGCTCGGCAGCGGCGCGTCGGCCACCAGCACGAGACGCCCGTAGCGGCCGGGATCGAGGCTCCAGCGCGGATTCATCGTCAGTACGACGCGCGTGCGCGTGGCCGACTGCACGACGTAGGGACCGAGGCTTGGACGCGTGACGAGGTTCGCGATGTCACAGCCCGGGGTCGTCCCGGGCGCCTGCACGTCGCGAAAGAGCTGATTCCAGTTGGCGTAGGCGACCCCAAAGGTCGCCGTCACGCTCAGCCCCCTCGCGCCCACCTTGAGCGACGTGATGTTCCGATAGCCGTCGGAGACGACGCTCGCGAGCGTGCGGGCCCGTTGCCACCACGCCACCAGGTCGGCCCCCGTGAAGGGGTGGCCGTTGCTCCACGTCTGATCGGGAGCGATGGTGTAGACGACCGTCTCGGGGGACAGTGAGACCAATTCGGCGGTGGCGATGGGACCGCCCGCGCCGACGAGGTTGCCGTTGGGATTGGTGCCAAAGGCCGACGGCAACACCAGGTCGCCGATAGCGTTACTCGTCGGCGTCGCGCCCGCGTCGAGATATCCGCACCCATTGAAGGGCCCCGGCAGCGACACGACGAGAGTTCGCTGGTTGTCCGTGATGGGTTGGGCCGGCGCGACGCTCGCCAGAGTGAGGGTCAGTGCGAGGGTCGCGCCGACGCCCGCCAGCGCGCGCGCCACATTCCGGCGCATCGCCACCTACTGCAGGCGCAGGTCGAGAGTGAGCGTCGCGAAGGTAAAGACGAGGGCCACCGCCACCGTCAGACGGTCGAGATTGCGCTCGACCACCGTGGATCCCGCAGCCGCCTGACCAATGGTGCCGCCCATCATCTCCGAGATGCCACCACCCCGTCCGGAGTGCAAGAGGACGAGAAAGACCAGTCCCACGGCCGAAACAGCCTCGATGACGACAAATGCCCAGGTGAACACGGCTTACCTCCGATTAGCGGATACAGCGTAGCAGTCATCGCACACGCGGATGATGGCGGTGAACGAGTCGGCCTTGAGACTGGCTCCACCGACCAAGAAACCGTCGACGCCCCCGTCGAGCAGCGTCGTCGCCGCGTTGTCCGACGTAACCGAGCCGCCGTAGAGGACCCGGGTGTCGGCGAAGCCCAACGCGGAGAGCTCGCGGCGGATGGCGAGGGTCATCTCCGAGATCTGCGCCGCGCTCGCGCTACGACCCGTGCCGATGGCCCAGATTGGCTCGTAGGCCACCGTCACGAGCGCGCGGGACTTCTCCTCGAGGCCCGCGAGGGCGCTCGCCAGCTGGGCGGCAACGTAGGACTCGTGCTCGCTCGCGTCACGTACCGCCTCGTCCTCGCCCACGCACAGCACCGCGTTCACTGCGCCGCGCACGACGGTACGCAGCGTCGCGGCCACGACGTCGTCGCTCATGGCGTAGTGGGCGCGCCGTTCGGAGTGCCCGACGAGGACCCAGGCAACGCCCAGGCGCGTGAGCATCGCGAGGCTCACCTCACCCGTGTGCGCTCCAGACTCGTGGGCACTGACGTGCTGGGCGGCGAGGGCCACGCTCGAGCGCTCGGATTCGAGCACCGAGGCCACGCTGCGCAGGTCCACGAAGGGCGGCGCGACGACGGCGTCAGTGTGCGCGCTGGGCTGGTTCTTCAAGAGCACCGAGAGCTGCTGGGTGAGGTGCACCGCCTCGACGAAGTCGAGGTTCATCTTCCAGTTGCCGATCACCAGGGGACGATTCACGCGAAGGGACTTTCTCGTAGGGCCCGCAGACCGGGCAGATCTCCAAACTCCACCAACTCGAGCGAAGCTCCCCCACCCGTCGAGACGAAGCCCACGCTGTCGGCGAGGCCCAACTGGTGCAGCGCGGCCACCGAGTCGCCGCCACCGACCACCGAGGTCGCCGAGGAGGCCGCGACGGCCCTCGCGATCGCCGCGGTGCCCGCGAGGAAGCGCGGGTCCTCGAAGAATCCCACCGGACCGTTCCACAAGATCGTCGCGGCGCGGCCGATCGTCTCCTCGAAGAGCGCAATTGACGCCTCGCCAATGTCAAAGCCCTCGTGGTGCGCGGGGATGTTGGCGCCGAAGTCGATCGGCGTCGCTTCCCCACCCGCGGGTCCGACGGGCTCGCCGTCGCGCAGTCCCCGGCTGTCGAGGGGGATGAGGACCTTGCCCGTGGCCAGCAGCGCCGCGCACTCCTCGAGGCGCTGCTCGTTGTAGAGCGAGGAGCCGATGCTGCGCCCCTGGGCGGCTTCGAAGGTGTAGGCCATGCCACCGCCGACGATGACGGTGTCGGCCCGCTCGGCGAGGACCCGAACGATGCCGAGTTTGTCGGCCACCTTCGCGCCGCCGACGATCGCGACGAAGGGCCGCACGGGACTGGAGAGGAGCGACAGTATGGTCTCGACCTCGTGGGCGAGATTCGGTCCCGCCGCGCTCGGCACGAGACTCGGGGGCACCATGATCGAGGCGTGCGCGCGGTGCGAGGCGCCGAAGGCCTCGTTGATGTAGTAGTCCACTCCCTCGACGAGACTCGCGCCAAAGGCCGGGTCGTTCGCCTCCTCGCCGGGAGAAAAGCGCAGGTTCTCCATCAGCTCGACCGCCGGGGCGAGCGCCTCGAGGCGCCGGCGAATCGGCGCCACCGAGAACTCCTCGACGACGCGTCCCCGGGGACGTCCGAAGTGGGTCGCCGCGACGACGCTCGCCCCTCGGGCGATCAGGTTCTCAAAGAGTGGGAGCGCCGCGCGCAGGCGAAAGTCGTCGGCGACTTCGAGTCGGCCGTTCACCTCGGTGACCGGCACGTTGAAGTCGACGCGCACGAGGACCCGCTTGCCGGCGAGGTCCCAGCGCTCGTGGCGCGGCAGATCGACCACTAGGCGCCGACGCGCACGGTGAGGTCGACCAGGCGGTTCGAGTACCCCCACTCGTTGTCGTACCAGCCAAAGATCTTCACGAGCGACTTCTCGTCGTCGATT
>JAJYAC010000034.1 GCA_021779735.1 Actinomycetes bacterium | reverse complement strand
ACGCCCATCCTCGAGGTTCTATCTCTTCGAAGAACGGTCGTAGGTCCGCGCTGGCCGGTCTCAGCCCGTAGCGCAGGTCCACCACGGCCGCGGTCTCGAGTGCCGGAACGACGTCGAGGGCGTCGCGCAGCAGGCGCTGCAGCTCGCCAACTTCGACGGCGAGTTCGCTTCGTTCATCCGACGTGGCGCCCAGCACGCAGTAACCCTGGGGACGGCTCACCATGTAGAAGGTCCGTCCCCGTACGAACGCGCGCACCATCGGTTGATCACTGCGGTCCAGTCCGCTCACACGGGCCGTGACGCCGCGCACGGGACGAACCACGTTCGCCCCGCTCGGCCGCGCGCCCTCGGGCAGGGGAGTCGAGCCCGTCGCGAGGAGGCCCGCGTCGGCGAGATACGTCGCGCTCGCGGTGTCGACTACGACGCCCGCGCCCTCGACGCCAATCCTCTCGACTCGCTCGCCCACCACGCGCCCGCCCAGGTGCTCGAGCGCCCGGCGCAATAGTGAGACCGCGTGATCAGGATCGATCCACGCGTCACCCCCCATGATGACGCCCTCGGTGATGCGACCACTGAGGCCCGCGAAGACCTCGGGGGAGTCGTGTCGACTCACGGGTCGCATCGGGGCGGCGAAGTCGGTTGCCAACTGAAGGAACTGGGCGAGGAGGCGACGGTCGCTGGCGTCCCAACCAGTGATCAGGGTGCCCACCTCGTGAATCTCCACGGTCTCACCCACGAGTTCCTCGAGCTCCGCGGCGAGGTGGCGCCACGCGCCCACCGCCTGGCGCTGGAGCTGGTAGTTGTCCTCTTCACCGGGAGCGATCTCACCCGAGGGAGCGACCATGCCGGCCGCGGCCCACGTCGCGCCCCTCGCGCAGGTGGGATCGAAGACGGTCACGTCGTGTCCGGCCCTCGCCAGGCGATACGCGCTCGTCAGACCGATGATGCCACCACCCACCACCGCGACGCGACGCCCAGACATAGCCCCAGGTTACGCTCGCGAGACCTCGCACAATTTCGTTTATGATGGGCGCGGGTCAGCGTTGCCCCGAGGTAACGCGATGACAGAACTCTACGACCCCTCTTTCGAACACGACGCATGCGGCGTTGGCATGGTGGCCGACCTCACGGCGCGCGCGAGCCACGCGACGGTGGCAGACGCTCTCACCATCCTCGAGAACCTCGAGCATCGTGGCGCCACGGGCGCGGACGTCGATTCGGGCGACGGGGCGGGCATCTTGCTTCAGATGCCCGACGACTTCATCCGTACGATCTTTGACGACGTGCCCGAGCGAGGTCGCTACGGCGTCGCGCACTGGATGGTGCCCGCGGCAACGTCCGACGCCGAGGCCCGCGTCGTGATTGACGCCGCGCTTGAGAGCGTGGGTTTGCGCTCAGCGGGATGGCGCCACGTGCCGGTGAACAGTTCGATCCTCGGAGCCACCTCCGCCTCGAGCGAACCCCGCTTCGCGATGGAACTCATCGTGTCCCAGTCCGACGACGTCCACCTCGAGCGCTCTCTCTACTGCGCGCGCAAGGTGATCGAGCACGAGAGCGATCTCTACGCCGCGTCGTGTTCGCCTCACGTGCTCATCTACAAGGGCATGCTCTCCGCGCCGCAGCTTCGCGCCTACTTCGAGGACCTCGAGGACGAGCGCCTCTCCTCGGCCATCGCCGTAGTCCACTCGCGCTTTTCCACCAACACTCTGCCGCGATGGGAGTTGGCCCAACCGTTTCGCTACATCGCTCACAACGGGGAGATCAACACGGTGCGGGGAAACCGCAACTGGATTACCGCCCGTGAGACCACGCTTCGCAGCGACCAGTTGCCCCTAGAGATCAGCGCACTGACGCCCATCGTCACCGAGGGTCTCAGTGACTCGGCGAGCTTCGATGAGGTCGTGGAACTACTCGTCCAGTCCGGACGCAGCCTGCCCCACGCCGTGCTCATGATGATTCCCGAGGCCTGGGAACGCTCGACCGCGATGGACGCTCCTCGACGCGACTTCTACCGGTACCACGCCGCGCTGATGGAGCCCTGGGACGGGCCCGCGTCGGTGACCTTTTGTGACGGACGCATCGTGGGAGCGGTCTTGGACCGCAACGGACTGCGCCCGGCGCGCTACTGGGTAACCAAGGACCGTCGGGTCATCTTCGCGAGCGAGGTTGGCGTCTTACCCGTCGATCCGGCCAACGTTGAACGCAAGGGCCGACTCCAGCCAGGGCGCGTCTTCCTCGTGGATGTCGCCGCCGGGCGCATCGTGGACGACGACGAACTCAAGGGCGAACTCGCCTCGCGCGCGCCCTACGGCGAGTGGCTCGCCGCTCAACAGGTCTCTCTTGACGAGATCGATGACCAGTCGATGCTCACCCCGAGTCACGCGACGATACTTCGTCAACAAAAGAGCTTTGGCTACTCCGAAGAGGACCTGCGCCTCATTGTTCGCCATATGGCTCGCGTTGGCGAGGAGCCCATTGGCTCCATGGGCACCGACACGTCCCTGCCCGCCCTCTCGCACCAGCCTCGTTCGCTCTTTGACTACTTCAGCCAACTCTTCGCGCAGGTCACGAACCCACCGCTAGATGCGATTCGAGAAGAACTCGTCACCTCGACGCGCGTGGGTTTGGGCGGCGAGGAGAACCTTCTCAGCGAGACCCCCGAGCACTGCCACCAGATCGTGTTGTCCTCGCCGGTTCTCTCGGTGGAGGACTTGGCCAAACTGCGCTACATCGAGGAGAGTCCGCGCGTGAGCGGCTTTCGCACTGGCGCAATTGATGGCCTCTTCGCGGTCGCCGGCCCGGACGGTGCTGGCGAACGCCTGACCCGCGCACTCAAGGCGATCTGTGACGACGTGGTCGCCGAGGTGCGCGCGGGTGCCAACATCGTCATTCTTTCGGACCGCAACGCGACCGAGGACCTCGCGGCGATTCCGAGCCTGCTCTTGACCTCCGCCGTGCACCACCGTCTCGTCGCCGAACACCTGCGCACTAGCGCCGCGCTGGTTATCGAGGCAGGCGACGTACGCGAGGTTCACCACGTGGCGCTCCTCCTCGGATTCGGCGCGTCGGCCGTGTGTCCCTACCTCGCCTACGAGACAATCGACGCGCTCGTCGCCGAGGGGGAGATTGGCACGACGAGCGCGCGCGCGGCTCGCTACCAGTACGCCAAAGCCCTCACGAAGGGCATCGTCAAGACGATGTCCAAGATGGGAGTGAGCACGGTGGCGAGCTACGTGGGCGCCCAACTCTTCGAGACCGTGGGCATCTCTCAGAGCGTTCTCGACGCGTACTTCCCGGGCCTGCGATCACGACTCGGCGGAGTGACCCTCGAGCACCTCGCCCAGTCCGTTCTCACCTGGCACGCCGACGCGTACGCGCACACGTCGGCTGTGCACCTTCGCAACCGGGGCGAGTACCAGTGGCGTCGCGAGGGCGAGCTCCACCTGTTCAACCCGCGTACCGTCCAAAAGCTCCAGCACGCGACACGCGAGGGCCGCTACGACATCTTCAAGGAGTACACAAAGCTCGTCGACGACCAGGCCAGTGGCGAGGTGACCCTGCGCGGCCTCTTGCGCTTGCGGGCGGCCGCGACGCCGGTGCCCTTAGAGCAGGTCGAGAGCGCGGCGTCGATCATCAAGCGCTTCTCGACCGGCGCGATGTCCTACGGCTCGATCTCGGCCGAAGCCCACGAGACCCTCGCTATCGCCATGAATCGCATCGGGGGAAAGTCGAACACGGGCGAGGGGGGCGAAGACGAGGCGCGCTTTGACACGTCGGACCCGTTGAACAATCGGCGCTCGGCGATCAAGCAGGTCGCCTCGGGACGATTCGGCGTGACGAGTCGCTACCTCGTCAACGCCGACGACATTCAGATCAAGATGGCCCAGGGCGCCAAGCCCGGCGAGGGCGGCCAGTTGCCCGGCTCCAAGGTCTACCCCTGGATCGCCGCGACACGTCACTCCACCCCGGGTGTGGGGCTGATCTCACCGCCGCCACATCACGACATCTACTCCATCGAAGACCTCGCCCAGCTCATCTACGACCTCAAGAACGCCAACGACCAAGCGCGCATCCACGTCAAGCTCGTGTCCGAACAGGGCGTGGGAACCATCGCGGCCGGAGTGGCCAAGGCCCACGCCGACGTGATTCTGATCTCGGGTCACGACGGAGGAACCGGGGCGGCTCCGCTGACCTCGCTCAAGCACGCCGGCACGCCCTGGGAAATCGGCCTCGCCGAGACCCATCAGACCCTCGCCGCCAACGGTCTGCGCAACCGCGTCGTCGTCCAAGTCGACGGGCAGCTCAAGACCGGGCGTGACGTCGTCATCGCCGCACTTCTGGGGGCCGAGGAGTTCGGCTTCGCCACCGCGCCGCTCGTGGTGTCGGGGTGCGTGATGATGCGCGTGTGTCACCTCGACACCTGTCCGGTCGGCATCGCGACCCAGAATCCGCTGCTGCGTGAACGATTCACCGGGCGACCGGAGTTCGTCGAGAACTTCTTCGAATTCATCGCCGACGAGGTGCGCGAGTACCTCGCGCTACTGGGCGCTCGCACCCTGGACGAGCTGATCGGCGACACGACGAAACTCTCGGTCGAGCCGACCAACCAGGCCCACTCGGATCTTGACCTCTCCGCGTTGCTCGCCGTTGTCTCTCCGGAGCAGCGTCGCCAGAGCGCCAAGCAAGATCACGGCCTCGACGGCGCCTTGGACTGGACCTTCCTCGACGAAGCCCTCTCCGCGGCTCGCCAGGGTCGACACCTGCGTCTGGCGCGCACAATTGAGAACGTGCACCGCGCCGTGGGTACGCTCACGGGCAGTGCGATCACGCGCGCCCTCGGCGCCACGACATTGGCGGCCGACACCATCGAGATCGACCTGGACGGATCGGCCGGCCAGAGTCTCGGCGCGTTTTTGCCCGCCGGCATGACTCTGCGCCTGCGCGGAGACGCGAATGACTACCTGGGTAAGGGTCTGTCGGGGGGGCGCATCGTCGTGTCGCCCTCGGCGACGTCGACCTTTGCCTCCCAGGAGAATGTGATCGCGGGCAACGTCATCGCCTACGGCGCCACCAGCGGTGAGGTCTTCGTCGCCGGGGTAGTGGGCGAGCGATGCGCCGTGCGCAACTCCGGGGCCACGATCATCGTCGAGGGAACGGGCGATCACGCCTGTGAGTACATGACGGGAGGCGTCGTCGTGATCGTGGGCGACGTCGGGCGCAATCTCGCGGCGGGGATGTCGGGGGGCACCTTGTACCTTTATGACCCCCACGAACGCGTCTACGATCGTCTGAGCGCGGGCGTCTACGAGGTCGATCCCCTCGAATCGGAAGACGACGCGACGTTGCAGTCTCTGCTGGAACGCTTCGTCAACGAGACGGGCTCGGCGGTGGCGAGTGAGATTCTCGCTAACTGGCGGCGCGCCCGCATGAATTTCGTGCGCGTAGAAACGTCGGAGTACCAGAAGATTCGGGAGAACCGTCGTGGGTAAGCCGACCGGATTTCTCGAGACGCCCCGCGAGGGACCACGCTATCGACCCGTGCCGGTTCGCCTGCGCGACTGGCGCGAGGTCTACGAGGCACAAGATGACGCCGCGGTCTCCGCCCAGGCCTCTCGCTGCATGGACTGTGGGATTCCCTTCTGCATGCAGGGCTGCCCCCTGGGAAATCGGATTCCCGCCTTCAATGACCTCGTGTACCTCTCACACTGGGACCAAGCCGCGAGACAGCTGCTGGCAACGAACAACTTCCCCGAATTCACCGGTCGGCTGTGCCCCGCGCCGTGCGAGTCGGCGTGCGTGGTGGGCATCGCCGATCAACCAGTCACCATCGAGCGCATCGAGTACGAGATCATCGAACACGCCTTCGCCTCAGGAGTGGCCAGTGCCACGAGCCCCGCCACGCGCACCGGCCAGCGCGTAGCCGTCGTGGGTTCGGGACCGGCGGGTCTCGCCGCCGCGAGTCAACTCGCGAGCGTGGGACATGAGGTGGAGGTCTTCGAGCGCGCCGACGCGATCGGCGGTCTGTTGCGCTACGGCATCCCCGAGTTCAAGATGGAAAAGGCAATCCTCGAGCGCCGACTCGCCGTCATGGAGGCCGCGGGTGTGACGTTTCACCCCGCGCACCCCATTGGCCCCGACGCCACCACTCTCGCCGAGCTCCAGGCGCAGTTTGACGCGATCGTGCTCGCTATCGGTTCAACGATTCCACGACTCATCGATGCCCCCGGCGCGCAGCTCGAGGGCGTCCTTCCGGCGATGACCTACCTCGAGGCCGCGAACCGAGCCGTTCGCGATGGCGTGACGTCTCACCACGACGCCGGTGGCCGCGACGTCGTCATCCTCGGGGGAGGTGACACCGGAGCGGACTGCCTCGGGACGGCACACCGCCAGGGGGCCCGCTCGGTGACCCAGATTGAGATCATGGATCGACCGCCCGACACGCGCCCGAGCGATCAACCCTGGCCGACGATGGCCCGAATCTTCAAGACGACCTCAGCCCACGACGAGGGCGGCGAGCGCTGGTTCGCGAGCGAAACACTGTCCTTTCATGGCGAGAGGTCGCTCGAGGCCATTACCGTGCGCGATCGTGCGCGTGAGATCACCCTCGAGGTACCCACCACGATGGTGCTGATCGCCGCGGGGTTCACCGGTCCCGAGGCCGACGCGCTCGGTCTTGGGCCCTCCGCCTTGAGCGAACGGGCCACCCTGGCCGTGGACGACACCTGGCGTCTCGACGTGGCCGGCACCCCGGTCTTTGCCTGCGGTGACGCGGTGCGCGGACAAAGCCTCATCGTCTGGGCCATCGCCGAGGGACGCAGCGCCGCCGCTGCCGTGGACGCCACCTTGCGCGGCGCGACCAGTCTGCCGGCGCCGGTCGCGCCCCTGAGTACCTCGTGGTAGTTCGCCCCGGGCGAACTTTGTAGCATCGGAAGTAGCCACAAGGGGGATGTATGCAGAGCACGATGCAGGACGCGCCGCTCATCATCAAGCGGATCCTTAATCACGGGGAGTGGCTCTACGCCAACAAGAAGGTCTTCACCGTCACGCCCGAGGGCGTCAAGGAGGCGACGTTCTTCGAGATAGCCAAGCGGGCCGAGCGACTCGCCGGCGCCCTCAGCGCCCTGGGTGTGAAGCCGGGGGACCGAGTGGGCACGTTCATGTGGAATAACCAGAGCCACATGGAGGCCTACCTCGCGGTGCCCGCGATGGGTGCGGTTCTGCACACTCTCAACATCCGCCTCTTTCCCGAGCAGCTGTCCTTCGTCATCAATGACGGCGGCGACTCGGTGATCATCATTGACCACACACTGGTTCCGCTGCTCGCCAAGATCCGCGACCAGATTCCCCAGGTACGTCACATCATCGTGAGCGGACCCGAGGAGAGCGGTGCGCTCGGCGAAACCCTCGACTACGAGACGCTCCTCGCCGAGCACCAGCCGGGCTTCGACTGGCCCGAGGTCAACGAACGTGACGCCGCCATCATGTGCTACACCTCGGGCACGACGGGTAACCCCAAGGGCGTCGTGTACTCGCACCGCTCGCTCTGGTTGCACTCACTGGCCTCCATGACCGCCAACTCCATTGGCCTCTCTGAGGCTGATCGTTGCCTCTTGATCGTGCCGATGTTCCACGTCAACGCCTGGGGCGTGGTCTACACGGCGTTCTTCGCCGGCACCGAGCTGATCATGCCTCAGATGTTCCTGCAGGGGGCACCAATCATCACCATGATTCGCGAGTTGCGACCGACCGTCTCTCTGGGCGTGCCGACGATCTGGAACGACGTGCTGCACGTCGCCGAAGAAGATCCCGCCGCCGACTTTTCCAGCCTGCGCGCCATCCTCGCCGGAGGCGCGGCAGTGCCACGCCACCTCATTGAGGGGTTTCGCGACCGCTTCGGGTTGCGCGTGATTCAGGGCTGGGGCATGACCGAGACGAGTCCGCTCGCGGCGGTGGCGATTCCACCCGCTGGAACCCCTCGCGATCAGGAAATTGACTACGAGGTCAAGGCGGGACGGGTGGTGGCGGGCGTCGAACTGCGCGTGGTGAACGACGCGGGCGAGGTGATGGCCCGCGACGGCAAGACCATCGGCGAGTTCGAGATTCGTGGCCCCTGGGTTGCCGGTTCGTACTTCAACGTCGACGCCCCCGAGCGCTTCCACGACGGTTGGCTGAGGACCGGTGACATCGGCACGCTCGACGCCGAGGGGTTCATGGTCATCAGCGATCGCTCCAAGGACGTCATCAAGTCCGGCGGCGAGTGGATTAGCTCGGTGGACTTGGAGAGCAACGTCATGGCCCATCCCGCGGTATTCGAGGCGGCCGTCATCGCCGTGCCCGACGCCAAGTGGGACGAGCGCCCCCTGTGTTGCGTGGTGCTGCGTCCGGGGGCGAGCGCGTCGCCCGAGGAGTTGCGCGACTTCCTCGTGCCACGCGTCGCCAAGTGGTGGCTTCCCGAGCACTGGTGCTTCGTCGAGACGATTCCCAAGACGAGCGTCGGCAAGTTCGACAAGAAGGTCCTACGCGCCCAATACGCCGAGGGGACACTCGACGTCGTCACCTTGTCGTAGTGGCCGACCTCACCGAGCTCGCCAACGACGTCGCGCGTCTCGAACGCGAGGTCACCGACGCGATCTTTGACGCGGTGCGCGCCCAGCTGCGCGACAGCGACGAGGCCGCCAAGGAACTGGAGAAGCGTCTCGCGAAGGTGCGCCGCGCCCTGCAAAAGGCCGAGGCCCTCTTGCGCGAGACGCCGCTCGACTAGAGCCGATTCAACGCGTCGATCACGAGACGCAGGCCCACGTAGTGGCGCCCGTCGAACGCGAAGGTCACCGAGTCGCCGTCACGCTGGTAGGGGGCAAAGCGCGCCACGTGGGTGTCGAGGTCCGCCAGCTGCGCGTCACTAGGCGCACGTCGCAGGCTCACCCGCGCCGTGCCCTCAGTGAGACTAAAGCCGACGAAGTTGGAGTAGTAGCGCTCGATCGACTCCATGGCGCCCTCAATCGAGTGACAGATCTCGAAGAGGCACACGCTCTCGGGGTCGAGGTAGCGCGCTTGCATCACCGAACCCACCATGAAGGCAAGCCAGTTCTCCCAGTACGTTCCGTGCTCGGTGTCGATCAAGATCACCGGCGAGGGCTTGGTCTTACCCGTGTGCAAGAGCGTGAGAAGCTCGTAGGCCTCGTCGAGGGTACCGAGTCCACCAGGAAAGAATACGAAGGTCAGCGACTCCTTGGTGAGCGCCACCTTGCGGGTGAAGAAGTACTTCATCTCCACCAGGCGAGTCTCGGCGTCGATGTAGTCATTGGCGCTCTGCTCGAAGGGTAAGTCCACGTTGACGCCGATGGTGTGCTCACGTCCCGCGCCCTTGGCGGCCGCCTCCATGATCCCTGGGCCGGCCCCCGAGACGGTGATCCAGCCACGCTGGGCCATCGCGGCACTGAGGGCCTCGGCCATGCGATAGTGCTCGGCGCCAGGCGTCACGCGCGCCGAGCCAAAGACCGTCAGCTTGGGGTGGCTGTGCCAGGGGGAGAAGACCGCACTCGCCTCGACGAGCTCGGTCAGCGCACCGACGGCAATGCCCAGGTCGTCGGCCGACGCGCGCACCGCCGCCAGCTCGACGATCGACTCCACGAGGGTCCGCAGCTCGCCGCGTCGCTCCTTGACCTGGGGGTAGCGCTCCACGAGAGCCTCGACGAAGGGGTCAACGAAGTCGTGCATTTAGAGCGTCTGATACAGAGTGCCGCGCTGGCGCAACGGTCGCCCGAGCGGCTCGACGAGCGCCTCGAGGGTGCGCACGTCCATCTCCTGGCCGTGGGCGGCGCCCGCGGCGCGCGAGATGTTCTCATCCATCAGCGTCCCGCCGACGTCGTTGGCCCCGGCACAGAGGATGTCACGGGCGCCGTCAACGCCCATTTTGACCCAGCTGACCTGAATGTTGTCGATGAGCGTCGCGTAGTGCAGCCGGGCGACGGCGTGCATGAGAACCGTCTCGCGATAGGTCGGCCCCCGCCGCGCGCGCCCCCGCAGGAAGAGCGGCGTCGCCATGTGCACAAAGGGCAGAGGCACGAACTCGGTGAAGCCGCCGGTCTCTTCTTGGAGCTGGCGGGTCACCAACAGGTGGCGCGCCCAACTCGAGGGCCCCTCGACGGCGCCGAACATGATCGTGATGTTCGACCGCAGACCCACCGCGTGGGCGGCGCGATGCACCGCCAGCCACTGGTCGCTCGAAATCTTGTCCGGGCACAGAATCTCACGCACCGGGTCATCGAGGATCTCCGCGGCCGTGCCGGGCAGCGTCTTTAAGCCCGCGTCACGCAGTCGCGATAGGTAGGTCTCAAGGTCAACGTCGGAACGACGGGCGCCCTCGAAGACCTCCAGGGCGCTGAAGGCGTGGATGTGGATGGTGGGCGATCCGCTGCGCACGGCGCGCACCACGTCCACGTAGTAGTCACCGTCGAAGTTCGGATGGATTCCGCCCTGGAGGCACACCTCCGTCGCGCCGCGCTCCTCGGCTTCTCGCACTCGCGTGGAAATCTCGTCGAGACTCAGCAGGTAGGGATCGCCGCGCAGGTTGAGTGACAGGGGGCCCTTAGAGAACGCGCAGAAGCGGCACTTGAAGGTGCAGACGTTCGTGTAGTTGATGTTGCGATTGACGACGAAGCTGACGCTGTCGCCCACGAGTTGGCGCCGCAGATCGTCTGCGAGATCTCGCACGGCGTGGTAGTCCCCGCCCCGGGCGCCAAAGAGGCTCACCAGCTCGTCGTGTTCAAAGGCGTAGCCCGGCTCGTAGCGACGAAGGATCGCAGATACCGTTGACGTCCTCACGCGACGCGACGGCGCGGACGGGGGCGCAATGTCAAGACCGGGACTCCAGTCGTCATCGCGAGCGAGAAACTGCGCGTCGGCGCTGGCGAGCACGGCGGGGCGCACCCGTTCATCGACGAACTCGTCGGCGCGGCGCGCGAACGAGGGATAGATCGTCAAACGCGCCGCTAGGTGCAAACCCCGCGCCTCGCACTGCTCGCGCAGGGTGGACACCGCGGGCCAGGCCCGCTCGGGATTGACGTGATCGATGGTGACCGGCGAGATTCCGCCAAAGTCGTCGATGCCAAAGTCAAGCAAATGCGCCGGGTCATCACTGAGATTGGGCGGCGCCTGAAGGTGAATCTGCGTGGGCAGCACCAGGCGCGCCGCGGCGATCGTCCAGTGATACTCCTCATCCGTTGGCGCCGGGGCGTTGGCCATGGCGGTACGCGCCTTGGGCAGAAAGTTCTGGATGATGACCTCTTGGACGTGCCCGAACTCCTCGTGAGCGCGCGCGATCGCCTCGAGAGCGACGAGACGGTCGCGGCGCGACTCGCCAATTCCTACGAGCAAGCCCGTGGTGAAGGGGATCCGCAGCTCTCCCGCGGCGCGCAACGTGGCCAGGCGACGCTCGGGCGTCTTGTCCGGCGCGAGGCGGTGCGCGGGGATCTCCGCGAGGGTCTCGAGCATCATGCCCTGGGACGCCGCCACGCTACGCAGTTGGGCGAGCTCGTGGGGATAGAGCGATCCGGCGTTGGCGTGAGGCAAGAGGCCCGTACCCTCGAGCACCATCTGAGCCGCGTTGGCCACGTAGTCGACGGTCGAGTGGTAGCCGCGCGCCGCGAGCCAGCGAGCGGCTTCGTCATAGCGCAACTCGGGTCGCTCGCCGAGGGTAAAGAGAGCCTCGCTACAGCCCGCACGCTGACCCGCCTCGGCAATGGTCATCACGTCGTCGAGACTCAAGTAGGGGCTCTCGACGTGCGCGGGGGCCTGGGCGAAGGTGCAGTACCCGCACCGGTCGCGGCAGAGCTTCGTGAGCGGTATGAAGACCTTGGGCGAGTACGTGACGACGTCGCCGAAGCTCGCGCGCGCTAGCGCGGCCGCCGCGCGCGCGAGCTCATCCAGCGGGCTGGACAGCAACTCCGACATCGAGAGATCACCCAGCAGCGTCATGGCGTCATCCTAGGACGCGGACTCCAAGAGCCCGGCCGCCTCGCCCACCGAGTCGACTTCCAGGACGCGTACCTCGCGCCCCACGGCGCGCATGGCCCGCTCGTCGCTCGCGGCCTGCGCGCGGTGCAAGTCGTGGAAGCTGTAGGCGCGTCCCTGGATGCGCGTGGGTGCGCTGAGGGGCCGAACGATCACCTGCACGGCCACGACCCCCGCGGGACCGCCCTTGTGCAACTGGCCGGTCGAGTGGAGGTAGCGCGGGCCGACATTGGCGGTGGTGGGGCCGAAGCGACTTTCCACGACCCGACGCAGGTCGGCCACGGCCTCGGACGCGTCGAGGGGCGCGTAGACCTGCAGTGTGCGGTAGCGGGCGCTGGCAAGAAGTTCGCTCGTGATGGACGAATCTGACGTCGGGCGCGTCGCGCTGCGCGAGAGCAGAGCGAAGACGTCTCGCTTCGCGCTCTCCACGTTGGGCTGATTGAAGGGGTCCACACCGAGACGGCGCGCGAGCAACGCGGCGACGAGGTGCCAGCGCATCATGTCGCGCGGACGGTAACGACCGCCCGCGCCCGTCAGGGGAACAACGCCGACCCCCGACTTACCCGTCGTCTCGGCCAGGAGTTGTTCGAGCCAGAGCGAACTGCCCGAGGTGACGGGATCACCGGCGAGCTCTACGAACGTCGCCTCGCCGGGGGAGTGCTCGAGGCAGGCGCGCGCGTAGTCGTCGGCCTCGGCCACCAGCGTGTCGCTCACGACGACGTCGCCCAACTCCTCGGCGAGTGACGAGCTCGACCAACCCGCGTAGAGCGCGGGTACCAGGCCAAAGGGGGAGAGCGCCGAGAAACGTCCGCCAATGTGAGGATCGCCCGTCACGACGAGGGCACCGAGGAACCGGCCCATCTCCTCAAGCGCCGTGCCCGGATCGGTGATGATGACGAGGTCACTCGTCTCGAGGCCATTCGCGAGGGCGTGGGCCAGCAGGGTCTGCGTTTCGACCGTGCTGCCTGACTTCGACGACGCGATGACGTTGGCCCGAGAGAAGTCCGTAGACGACACCGTGTCGGGATTCGAGGTGTCGAGCACCGTGAGCGACCCGTCACCGCTCGCTTCGGCGTAGAAGCGCGCTGGAGAAGACGACCCTCCCATGCCAAGAAGAAGCGTGCGCGGGTGACGCCGCGGCAACTTCCCCTCAATCTCGCTAAGCCACCCTCCGAGGTAGCGCTCGGGGTGGAGCCACCCGAGAGCGCTCTCGGCGGTCTCTCCGACGAAGAGTCCCGCGTCGCCTCGTCGAAGCGCCGCGGCGAGCTCGTCGGGGGTCATCTAGCCGACGCGAGCCTGGGTGGCAACCACCGTCGCCAACACCTCGTCGTAGGACCGCACGAACGCCTCGACACCGTCTCGCTCGAGCGTCGCCGTCACGGCCGCCAGGGAAATCTCCTCGGGCAACTCCGCGAGTCGAGCCAGCTCACTCGCCCGCGGGCCAGACGTCGCGAGCACCGACGCGTCAAAGTCTCCGTGATCGAGAGCGGCGAGGAGCGTGGCGTCGGGCATGGTGTTGACCGTCTCCGGCGCGACGAGGGGATTGACGTACAACAGGTCGTCGTAGAGGGGGTTCTTCGTCGACGTTGACGCCCACAGGGGGCGCTGAACCTGCGCGCCGGCGTCGAGCAGGATGGCGACCTCGCTCGAGGAGGTGAGTCGCAAGTACGTGTCGTAGGCCAGCGCCACCTGTGCGTTGGCGGTCGTGCCGCGCCGGGGATCACCCTCGGGCAAGAGCGCGTCGACCGCGGCGTCAACTCGTGAGACGAAGAAGGACGCGACGCTCGCGACTCTCGACAGGTCGTATCCCGCCTCGCGCGCGGCGTGCAGGCCGCCCGCCCAGGCTCCG